>CAZEMW010000202.1:0-1265 GCA_964513105.1 uncultured Fibrobacterota bacterium | reverse complement strand
GGACTGGATCATGTCGCAACCGCCGCCGATGCATATGCCGACGAAAACGTATATAAATGGCTTCTTTCCAGACAACCCATGTCCGGGTGAGTCGATTCTTTGTGCGGTTTTGTTCCGGGCCGGGAAAACTTCTGTCGGTCGCCCCGACCTCTTCTCCATATCTCCCATCCGCCCGGCCATTTCGATCAATCCCCTGGTGATGAGGCGAACGTTATTTTTTGCATGATGTTCCGCTTTAGATCCGAATCGTTCGTGCAGAGCATTTTCGGCAGACTCAATCATTTAGACACCAGGGCGATTGGCGCCTGGAAAGGACGCAACTATGCGGGGGACAGTCTTGATCATCACCATCCTGTCGGTGGCGCTACAAGCCTCGAATACCGATCGGGATTCCAGCACGTATCGCTTCAACCTTGGTTTTGCGGGAGGGGTGAACTTTGCATCAATGTACGGCGCGGGAATAGAGGACTTGGAAGAGGAGTACGATATATCCGCACGCGTCTCGGCCAATACTGCTTTTTCCCTGGAATTCAAGCCTGTTCCCTCACTGGGAATTGAGGTCGGAGTGTGTTTCAGCGGGAAAGGGTACAAATACGATTTCTATCGGACCGATGACATCGGGATCCGGTATGATTATGAAGTGGTTTTGAAGGACGGCTTCGTTGATTTTCCTCTGGTTGCAAAGCCCAGCCTGAATGTCAACAACACCAGGCTCTATCTTGTCGCTGGTGCGGCCTACGGGCGTGTTTACAAAGCTACGAGAGACATTAGTATCCGGGCAAGTTTCATGGGGATGGATACCACATTCGACGTTCCCACTCTAGATTACTTCAACGAGGGAGAGGGATACCCGGTAGATACTGCGGGCACCGTAAAACATGTACCCTATGACGACCTCTACCGGTTAGACGATTTCTCCATAGTCATAGGCGCAGGAATCGAAAGTAAGCCGCTGCCCTTCGGTTCGCCAATGTCATTCTTTATAGACTTGCGGTATTTCCTGGGGCTTCGGGATCACACGAGGCTTACGCCCGAAGGTAGAGACCGATTGCGAGAACTGGCGGAAGAGTATATCGAGTATCTGGAGGAAAACAACCTTGATCCCGCAGATTACGGCTTTGGCTCGGACGGTTCGGTGTCTCGGGCACCAATTCACAAGTATTCTACATTTCTGATCAGTGCCGGGATAAGGTTTCACTTCTGAGTCTTTATCTCCTGAGAACTGTAGAAGATAGGGGCCGGCAGCCTTGGGACCGGCGCTGAAG
>CAZEMW010000201.1:4168-6683 GCA_964513105.1 uncultured Fibrobacterota bacterium | reverse complement strand
GGATTGTGCAGTATCTTTGTATTATATTTTTATATTGCTCGGAAGTGTCTAGGCCACAGGGGCTTAGATTCCACATCGCACCAAACCGAATCTGTTCCGCCAACCATTTAATCGATTATCCTCACATCTTGGAAAACCGCTGCTCGCCCCCATTGCCGTCTGAGCCATTCCGTCCGGGGCTCATCGACCGATTGTGGGGCAGTAAGGAATAGTAACTTGCTGAAAAATGTAATTCGAACGATCACGCACAAGCCCCGTCTGTATGCCTTTGTAGTGTCTCTCCGGCCGTACATTGGACGGTACTTCTTTGTGATCCTGTGTATTATCGGCCTGCTATGGTACGCTTTATACGCCAATTACATCATCCGACGGCTTCAGCAGGAAGCGGAACGAGTAAGCTGGACTCACGCCGAAGTCATGCGGGCGCTACGATCGGGAGAGATTGAAGACAACCGGCTCAGGACGATGCTTGACGCTATCATACGAGAGTCCGAAATACCTATGATAATCGTCGACGAAAACGGGCAC
Source organism: uncultured Fibrobacterota bacterium (assembly GCA_964513105.1). GTDB lineage: Bacteria > Fibrobacterota > Chitinivibrionia > Chitinivibrionales > CAYFVL01 > CAYFVL01. The sequence goes on along the minus strand of CAZEMW010000201.1, from coordinate 6,155 downwards.
CCGACAACCTGGCGCAATATTGTTCGAGGAAAGCTCTGGTGGCGCGAATCGGTCCTCCCGGAGAATCCCGATAAGGAGACCCGCCGTTTTATTGCCCGTGAGGTGCGGAGATTGCGCAAAGAACATCCTCCCAAAATCCTGCGCGACCCCGACGGTTCCCGAAAGGGATATCTGGTTTTCGGAAACACCCGAGTCATCACCGGATTATCATGGTTGCCGTTTGTGGAAACGATTCTCGTGACCTCATTTGCACTTTTCGTCTACCTGGCGCTTCACAACATTCGAGTCACCGAACGAAGTAATCTATGGGTAGGACTTGCCAAAGAGACGGCGCACCAGCTTGGCACTCCGATTTCCTCCCTGATGGGGTGGGTGGAGTATATGAAAGCAACTCGTGAGGATCCTGAAGATCTCGACAAAGAGGCTCTTCTGGATCAAATGGCTCAAGTTGGAGCCAATATGGAAACCGACCTTACCCGTTTGCGCAAAGTCACCAACCGGTTCAGCCACATCGGATCGATTCCTACTCTCAAACCGCATAATGTTGATAATATTATAGAGGGGACGGTCGGCTATTTTCGCACTCGACTTCCGCTGCTCAAACGCAAAATTGAGATTCATCATCACCGCTCCGAATTGCCGGAAATCCACCTCAACCGAGAGTTGATCGAGTGGGTGTTCGAAAACCTTCTGAAGAACGCCATGGATGCGATGAATCGCGACGACGGACGTATTGAAATCCGTTCGGAGTACATAGATGTAGACAAGGTGGTTCGAGTCTATCATAGCGACAACGGCCGTGGGATTTCGTGGGAGGATCAGAAAAAGGTCTTCTCCCCGGGCTTCACCACCAAGAAACGAGGGTGGGGACTGGGGCTCACACTGGCCAAACGAATCATCGAAGATTATCACCGGGGACGGATATTCGTAAAGTCATCTCAGCGAAATGCAGGAACGGTTTTCTGCATCGATCTGCCGGTACGTTCGGAAAGCGCGTAATGAAAAAGGCCACACGCATCGCCGGTGATCACCTATTTTGGCAGTCTCGGGATTTCGACTCCTTCCGACATCATTGATGATGCCGGGCGAAAGCCGAGACCTGAAACTAATCAGCCATAGCATGCCTATGGTTAGGAATGAGGAGTCTGCGACATGCCGATGTCTCGAAAGAAAGTCCTTTGGGTGGATGATGAAATCGAATTCCTGCGCTCACATATTATGTTTCTGGAGACACGAGGGTATAGCGTCACTCCGGTATTCAGCGGTGACGATGCCATCCACATATTGAGAGAAAAGCCCAAAGAGTTCGACATCGTTCTTCTGGATGAGCAGATGCCCGGGAAAGACGGGTTGACCACTCTTGAGGAGATAAAAGAGTTTCTTCCCGATCTTCCGGTAGTCATGGTCACCAAAAGTGAAGAAGAGCAGCTCATGGAAGATGCCCTGGGCATGAAAATCGACGGATATCTCACCAAACCGGTGAATCCCAGTCAGATTTTGTCCGTATGCAAACGGCTGCTTCATTCAAAACAGATCATATCAGGTCAGATCAAACAGCGGTTCGTTCGGAATTTCTCCGAGATCCGGTCTACACTTCAGAACGAATTACACGCCGACGACTGGTACAGGATGCACTCCCGGCTTTCACATCAGGCAATTGAATTGCAGGGCACCGACGACGAAGGGATCCGTCAGGCGCACACCGGACAGCGTTCGGACGCGAACAAACTGTTCTCCTCGTTTTATGCACAGAATTACATGCACTGGCTCAGCAATCCCGAAGAACGCCCGACACTCACTCCCGACGTTATGGATCGGATGATTTCTCCGCTGGCTGCCAAAGAAGACAAGCTGTGCCTGATTGTGTTCGACAGCCTCAGACTCGATCAATATCTCACGATGGAACCGTACCTGAAGAAGTCTTACGAAGTGAAACGGCGGATGCACTACGCCACAATCCCTACTTCCCCCGGAATCACACGTCGAT
>CAZEMW010000201.1:0-4158 GCA_964513105.1 uncultured Fibrobacterota bacterium | reverse complement strand
ACTCGACATTGCCCGCGACCTTCCCGATCAGTGGGTGAAGGACCTCAACAGCGCCCAGAGCAATTCCGAACATGAACAGAAGCTCGCTGAAAGCAAGCTCAGGTCAAAGGAATTCGGACTTAAAAAGAAGGATATAGGATTCGCCTCACTGACCGGATCATCGGACACCACGGATTTGCTTAAGCAACTGGACGAGCACAACAACAAGAAGATACTCGTGGTGATAGTTGACTTTTTCAGTATGCTCATGCAAAGCCGTTCCTCCGCCAAGGTACTTCAGGAAATCGCTCCCGATGAAGATGCGTTTCGACGATTGACGCAATCCTGGTTTCAGTATTCCGCGCTTCGTAAACTATTCACCGAATTGGCTAAGCGAGGACGAACGATTGCGCTTACCGCGGGAAACGGGAGCGTATTCTGTACACGTGGCACTGAACTCTACGGAGACGGTGGCGGTGAACTGACGGGCAGGTATCGATTTGGTGAAAAGGTAACTTCTGATGAGCGATACGCGCTTTTCATTGCCGAACCGGAACGGCTGAATCTTCCCCGGCCCACGGAAGAAACCGGGCTGATCATCCTTCGTGAGAATTACTATTTCATCAAGCATGACAAATTCGAGAATTATCAGCTACAGTATTCAAACACATTTCAGAACGGCGGCATTTCGATGGACGAAATCCTCGTGCCTTCCGCAATCCTTCGTCCGTTGTAGTGGGGATACCGTGCCGAGTGAATACTCATACGAATGCTCTACAACTGAGCAGACGAAATCCGTCGGGGCTGCCGTGGCCCGTTCGGCCAGGATCGGGGAGGTGTACGCTCTTATCGGTGGGCTGGGGGCGGGAAAAACCGAGTTTGTTCGCGGATTTGTCGCGGAGCTGAGTCCGGAGACCGTCGTGCGGAGTCCGACCTTCTCAATAGTGAACACCTATGTCAAGGGCCCTTTTCCTGTGCACCATTTCGACTTTTACCGACTATCCGACGAATCGGACCTATACGAACTTGGGTTCGACGACTACGTCTACGGAGAGGGGGTCTGCCTGATCGAATGGGCGAATATGTTTGCGGACTCACTGCCGTCTGATACGAAAACCATTCGATTCATAGAGAAGCGTGAGTCGGGACGTCTGCTTTCCAGCGACTTTGAGATCCACCTCCAAGCCGAAACCCCCAAAAAATAGACTTCCGCCGTGTCGCGTTGCTCAAGCAAAGCTCCTTTCAGCCGACCGGCAGAAAATGCCCGAGTGGTTACTCCCGCTCCGTTGCCGGCTCATAGTCACGCATCGGCAACCCCGATTCATTCCCCCACTGCAAATCCTTACCTACGGCTTTTGCGATGCTCACCAGATGATCGCCCATTTTCTCGATGTTTGTCGCCAGATCCATAATCATCATTTCACCTTCCGGGCCGCCGTCATTCTGATTCAGGCGGACAATGTGGCTCTCGCGGCACCGGGCTTTCATCTCATCGATTTCATCTTCTATCTTAATGGCCTCACGTGCTTTGTTGCCGTCCTGGTGATGAAGTGCGAACACAACGGAATCGAACAATTCGTACAGCTTGGCGAACATTGCCCGAATCTCTTTCATTCCATCTTCGTGCAGCGTAAGCTTCTTTTCTTTCCGAATAAGTGCGTATGAGGCAATATTCGCGGCATAATCCCCTATTTTTTCGAGGTCGTTGATGCTGTGCAGCAGTATGGGGTACTCACGCGATTCGCGGGCGTCCAGATGACGCTCCGATATCGTTATCAGGCTCTTGGTGAGCGCGGCCTGAAATTCATCAAGGGTAGTCTCATCCTCGTACACTCCGTCAATGATTTTTTCATCACTCTCCACCAGCGCCCGCTCCGAGCGTGCCACGGCGTCTTTCGCAAACTCCGCCATTCTCACAATTTCGGCGATCATTTGCTGCATTGCAGCCAACGGGTCGGCCAAAAACGACTCCTTCAGGTGCAGCATCGAGGCAGGCATAGGCTTCTCTTTTACAAAAGATATTGCCGTAGCGGCCCGTATGAGAAAATCAATCAGGGCGGTAGAAAGAATCGCATTGATGATATTGAACATGCTGTGAGACAGCGCTATGTGCATCATTATGTTCGAGAAGTTCATCGGGCCGGGAAATAGCCACTGGATGAAATTGCCGTAAAGCCCAATCCATATGAAGGGCAGAATTACGGCAGTTCCGATCACATTGAAAAGCGTATGCGCGCGCGCCGTTCTCTCGGCGGTGGCATTTGATCCTATGGCGGCAAGCTCCGCGGTAATGGTGGTACCGATGTTGTCGCCAAGGATAAGCGGCAGGGCGGCATCGAACGAGATAACCCCGTTCAGGGCAAGTGCCTGCACGATAGCAATCGTGGCACTCGAGCTCTGCAGCAGCATCGTGAACACAGTTCCCACCAGCACACCAAGAAGCGGGTTGGCGGAAAACTGGGCGAACATATCGATTACCATCCGGCTGTCGCGTAACGGTTCAAAAGCCTCTTTCATTATGTCGAGACCAAAGAACAGCAGACCGAAGCCAAAGAAAATGGTGCCGAAATTCTTCAATTTCCGCTTTGGAACGAATTTCATAAGAAGAAATCCGACACCGATCGCGGGAAGAGCATACACGGCTATTTTGAATTTCCCGATGAGCGAGACTATCCAGGCGGTGAAGGTGGTACCAATGTTTGCGCCCAGAATGAGGGATATTGCCTGGCGAAACGTGAGCAGTCCGGCATTGGCAAATCCAACGGTCATAACCGTTGTCGCACTGGAGCTTTGAATGGTCATGGTGACCAGCATACCGACAAAGAGTGCCAGAATTCGATTCTTTGTGAGATTTGCAAGTACTTTCCGAAGCCCGTCGCCGGCGGAGGCCTTGAGCCCGTCGGACATCGTATGCATACCATAGAGAAAAAGAGCCAAGCCTCCGATCGTCTGGAAACCCACTTCCACCCAGTTCATGAACATCCTTCGTTAAAAACTAATAGCCACACTTTCTCCGGCCCTACCTCGTTGGCTGGGAACAAACGTCGTATTCACTGAAGATGCCGTGCAAAGTCGTGGGTTTTGCTAACATTAAACTTATTTTTTCCTAACTTTTCACTAACCAAATCCTAACAAAATACATCAGGGACAACGGCTCGGAGCATTCAGAATTGGGAATTTTTTCCGGAAAAACAGGAAAGGAAAAGTCGACCGGAGGATACCCGGAACCACAACGCTGCAACAAATGGATCTTATATCGGGTCCCGATACTCAGGGCCGGAACAGCACTCAGCAACACCCGGAATCGCAACCTACCACCGAAACACACAATCTCCCAGCATTTCCGCTTCACGCGGATTATGGGTAATGAGAAAGGCGGTAACCCCTTCGGTGACAATTGCCGTGCGAATGAGCCGACACATGCTGTCGTGGGTGGTGGCATCGAGAGCGCTCAGGGGTTCGTCGAGGCAGAGGATATCGGGTCGAAAAGCCAGCGCCCGGCCCAGAGACACCCTTTTTGCCTCACCGCCGCTCAGTCCGGCCGGTCGACGCTGAAGAAGGGCACTCAATCCCAGCCGTTCGGCAAGATCCTCCACCCTTTTGGTGAGGTCGTCGGGGTTCCATCCCTGAACGCGTAAGGCAAACGCCATGTTTTCGAAGACAGTCATCGATTGAAAAAGCGCAACATCCTGAGGAACATACCCGATTCCTCGCAGGCGTGGCGGGAGATCGGTGATGTCGCGATCGCCAACCCGTATACGTCCGCCGGCGGCGGCTCGAAGCCCGCACAGGGTTTCCATGAGGGTCGTCTTTCCGCAACCGGTCCTGCCCATCAGAACCCCGCACTGCCCCTCGGGAATGGACATGCTGATGCCGCTTCGCCGAAACTCTCCGGCAGCAATGGTTAGATCGTCAAATACGATCTTGCTTTTTGTACTCGGTTCCATGAATCGAATTTCTCCGTTCTCACCTGGCCAAAGTCGAAAGGGATGGACCCAGGGTAAATAATGGGTTTTCACCGTTCGCCCTGAGCCAAGTCGAAGGGTGATGGGCCCAGGGTAACTACTGGGTTTTCACCGTTCACCCCGGAAGATCCATGAGAAAAACGCATCCGGCAAATCTGATTCTAGTAAAGCCGCTCACCCCAATAGCGTATCAGAATCAGTATGCCGATTGCCG
>CAZEMW010000200.1:0-6731 GCA_964513105.1 uncultured Fibrobacterota bacterium | reverse complement strand
GCCGTGGGCAGTTTGCTTTGATACGCGGAGAGGCGTTTCGTTATCTCATACCCCTGCTCGAAATCAGCTTCGGAAAACCCGGCAGTTAAACGTTCAGCCTGTTTTTCAGTCAGATTCTCCAGCCGCTTCCCTTCTTCGGCCGAAGCAACGGTTACCGAAAGCAGACGGTGTGGGTTGTCTACAAAGTTATCACGGATTTTGTCCGCGAAATACTGCGTCCCTCGAGCTTTTGCGTCCTTTATTCTGGTGATGGTTTCTTCAAAACGAACCTGTGCCAGGGGATCCCCCCCGTATATCCACGAACGGTAACTTCGCTCGGCAAGCATCAGATTGTGCGGAAAACTACCCGCGTCCGATATTTCGCGGAGACGAAACTCAATCTGCCGAAGAGATCCTTCGAGTAGCTCTTCATCGATTTTTCCTTCGGCCTGCTCTTTCATAACATCCAGAACGAGACCTTCAATCTTTTCCGCATTTTCCGGCTTGGCCTTTCGAAGCCCCGCAGAAAAGAGATTGTGTACCAGGTCTCCCTCGAATCCCGAAGAGTCGTCGAGATCCTCCCCCAGCCCCGAATCAATCAACGCCCGTCGAAGAGGAGATCCCTCCGTGCCCAGAAGGTAGTGTGAAAGAATTTTTCCCGCGAGCGTCTCCTCTGCATCGACTGGATCACCCACAATCCAGCTCACAACAACCGACGCAGTCCCGTCAAGATCTTTGCCGCCGGGCGCCGGAATCTCGATTTTTCGAGGCTGGGACCACCGGGGCTGGGGCGTGATTTCCGCATTGACATCGAGGCTATCAAAATCGGAAAGGTAGTGATCGTGCAGAAACGAAAGGGTTTTCTCCGACGGAATGTTTCCGTACAGAAAGATATACGAGTTTGATGGATGATAATACCGACGATGAAACTTTTTGAAATCCTGGTACGTTAACTCGGGAATATGTTCAGGCTCACCGCCGCTTTCATAGAAGTATGTCGTGTCCGGCAACAGGGCGGATATCGATTTGCGCGCCACATGACTGCGAAAATCCGAAAAAACACCTTTCATTTCGTTGTACACGATTCCTTTTATGCCCGCAGGGCCCCCGGGCTCATGTACCTCGAAATGCCACCCTTCCTGAAGAAACGTCTCCTCCGAAAGTATGGGGTGGAACACCGCATCACAGTATACGTCCACCAGATTGAAGAAGTCGACCTCAACCTGACTCGAAACGGGATAGATCGTTTTATCCGGGTAGGTCATCGCATTGAGAAATGTCTGAAGAGACCCTTTGAGTAATTCCTTGAATGGATCTTTCAGCGGAAATTTGCGCGATCCGGACAGGACGGAGTGTTCAAGAATATGCGGCACCCCGGTATTGTTGTACACCGGTGTTCGGAAAGCGACACAGAAAAGGTTGTTCGGGTCCTCGTTGAACAGATGGAGAACACGTGCACCGGTCTTTTCGTGAGTGAACATCGCAGCTTCCGAACGCTGCTCCGGTACGGCTTCAGTACGAGTAACGGTAAAACCGCTCAGTTTTGATCCTTCGGTCAATCCCTGTGTTTTCATAGCACCCTATTCTATTATATATAGAAGAAAGAAACTGCCGACCATTTGACCTGCGAAGGCCGTGCCGAAAAGCACCGCAACAGCTCAGGGCAAGTAATCAAAGATACATTACCGTGGAATTTGGAGGAAAACCGGGCATCGGGTTGGGCGGAGCCCACAAGCGGCGGGGATGCCGAGCAGGACGAACGGCCGTTGCGGCAGAAACACCAAACCCGAAAGTCCACGCAGAGTTACCTCGGTTTGCAGGAGTCTGCTATCCAGGCGAGATAGTCCGGGAATCCCTTCTTAATGGGGAGAAAGACGATACAGGGGCATTCATAGGAGTGCAGCGCTTTTATGCGACTGGTCAGTTCATCGGCTCGTTCGGCGGATGTTTTAAGTATAAGTACGGTTTCAGAATCCTGCCGGACTTCGCCTTCCCACCAGAACACCGACTCTACGGACCTGAGTATATTGGCACATGCCGCGAGTCGCTCGTGAACCACAGCTTGAGCGATCCGCTTTGCTTCATCCGAATCCCCTGCCGTCACATAGACGAAAAACGTGTCGGAATCCATCAGTTATCTTTCCTGCGCTCTTCTATATCGATAATCTCACCGAGTTTCTTCATCGGGACCGGCTTTTCGAAGAATACCGCATCCAGCTTTTCGAGCATACCTTCCGCAATCTCGGACACGTATCCGGAGATCATTATTCTTTTTGTCTCAGGCGGCGTTGCCTCTATGAGCTGGATGCCGTCGACTACGGGCATCTTGTAGTCTGTTATCAGGACATCGGCGGTATGGGTAGAGAGAAACTCCTTTGCGCGCACCGGATCGTTGAAACAATGCACTTCTGCATTTCTCGACGACAAGCGCAAGAAGCTTTCGATAAGATCGGTTATCATGACCTCATCGTCTACCACGACTATTTGGAGTTTTCGTCCCATATATATGATGCCCTTACAAGAATATACGTTCTCATCTTGACATTATTCTATCATGGCCGTTTTGTTCGTGGCAAGGCTTTTTTCCCGGCCCATAAATGCGTCGATTTGTCCCATTTCCCCCTATGAGACCCGCATCATCTCCAAGGCATGCCCCGGCTCCGTGGGATACAATTGTGAGAATCCCGCACACGAACTATTTCGGCGTTCGAAAATCCGACTTCGGTGCTCGTTCGATGATTATGTCCGGTATTCTTCTCATTTGCGCCTTGTCGGGACCTCCGATCATCCGGCAACAGCTCATTGCCGATTGCCGCACGGACACTTCATTGAGAGGTGAGAAATGCAACGACAGACAAGGTTCCCCGGTCGACTGCTCAACATGCCACCGCTCTGCCAATCGGGGTTAAGATACATTTTTCTACCAGGTAGTAGCATAAATCGGACCGAATAACATCATTTTTGCGGCCGGCATGTACGGACGGCAGCACTGAAGTTATTTTTGTAGCAATGTCGGACCAGCACACCAAACCAACCGAGCAAAACAATCCACGCCTTCTACGGCTCCCGATCGACGATAAGTCACCCGAGATCCGCAGTGCTCTTGAGAGTACTCAGGTGATCGTGATCGCGGGAGAAACCGGATCCGGGAAATCCACCAGGCTCCCTCGAATCTGCCGCCAGGCCGGTATCCGGGGCGCAATTGGTGTTACGCAGCCCAGACGCATTGCCGCGACTTCGCTGGCCCGAAGAGTTGCGGAGGAATCCGGGTGTTCCCCGGGCAGTGAAGTCGGATATCGAATTCGATTTGACGAATGCCTGAGTCCGGACACCGGCATCATCTACATGACCGACGGAATACTTCTTACCGAGATTCGGTCGGATCCCCTGCTTCGAAAGTATTCCGCAATCATAATCGATGAAGCACATGAACGAAGTCTCAATATAGATTTCCTTCTGGGGTATCTACGCAATCTGCTCCCCAGACGTCCCGACCTGAAGCTGATAATCTCTTCGGCCACAATCGATACAGAGCTTTTCTCGAAAGCCTTCGACAACGCTCCCATCATAGAGGTCTCGGGTCGACTCTATCCTGTCGACGTCTGGTACCTGCCGCCGGAGGAACCCGAATCCGACGACTATGTTAATTCCGCGGTTGATGCAGCGTCTCTCGTTTCTGAGACCGAAGACGGTGGTGATATTCTCGTATTCATGCCGACTGAGCGAGATATCATGGAGACCTGCGACAAGCTTGAAGGACGAGGACTTCGCGGCACCACCATTCTGCCCCTGTTTGGGCGGCTCCCACAATCCCGGCAGAATCGAATATTCTCCGCAACGGCCGGACGCAAGATTGTGGTCGCAACCAACGTCGCCGAGACCTCGATCACGGTGCCGGGAATACGCTTCGTTATCGACACCGGCCTGGCTCGCACTCATCGCTACGCTCCGGCATTGAGGACCAGCCGCTTGCCGGTCGAAGAGATCTCCATGGCCGCGGCCGATCAGCGGAAGGGACGATGCGGACGAGTGCAAAACGGCATCTGCATTCGGCTATATTCAGAAGAAGACTTCAAAGCGCGCGAACCGTTTACTACGCCCGAAATCCAGCGTTCGAACCTTGCGGGAGTTATCCTGCAACTGGCGTCTCTCGGATGGGGACCCATTGAAGAATTTCCTTTTCTTCAGGCTCCCCATCCACGAGCAGTGAAGGATGCATACGCCCAGCTTCGGGAACTGGGAGCAGTGACCGATAACGGGTCTCTTACTCCCCTGGGCCGAAAGATGGCCACACTCCCTCTTGATCCCCACGTTGCCCGAATGATTCTTGAGGGCCGAAAACAGGGGGCTCTGCGAGAAGTGAAAATCATTGCCGCCGGACTTTCAATAGTTGATCCGCGTCAGCGTCCGCCGGAAGAGGCCGGGAAAGCGGATGCCGCGCACAAACGGTTTTCCGATCCCAAATCGGATTTCCTGGCGTACCTGAAAATGTGGGATACCTTTCAGACCGAATGGAAGACACTAAAAACTCAAAACAAAATGCGCCGGTTCTGTAAGGAACAGTACCTGTCATACGTGCGAATGCGGGAATGGCATGATGTCTTTGATCAGATATCACGAATATTGAAATCCCACAAAGGGTTCTCCGAAAACACCCGGAGCGCCGATTATGATGCTATTCACAAGTCGGTGCTCACCGGGCTGGCCGCAAACATTGCAATGCGAACCGAAGAAGGCGTTTACCGCGCACCGCGGGGGCGCACGCTGTGGATATTTCCCGGTTCCGCGCTTTTCCGCGCGAAACCACCGTGGATTATGTGTCACGAAGTGGTCGAAACTTCCAGGGTCTTTGGAAGAACCGTGGGTGAGATCTCTCCGGAATGGATCGAAGAGGTCGCTCCGCATGTCTGCCGTTACCGTCACGCCGACCCTCGATTCGATCCGGAGAGCGGGACGGTTCTTTCCGCGGAAACAGTAGTCGCATTCGGGATGCCAATTATAGAGGGCCGGCGGGTGAACCATGGGTCGATCAACCCGGATGAAGCCAACGATCTGTTCATTCGGCGTGGCCTCATAGACCGGGACCTCAAAACTCACCATCGCTTTTTCAAACAGAATGCCCGATTAGTCGACCGTATCCACAAGACTCAGGCAAAGCTGCGCTCGAGAGAACTTCTTGTTGATGAAGAAGTCCTTTACGAATTCTACAAGACGAAAATACCCACGGTTACCTCCATCCACGATCTGAATAAGGTAATTCGGGAAAAGGGCCACGATTCATTTCTGCGAATGACAGAACGAGATGTTCTTGGCGCGGGCATTCCGAACGAAGCGCAAAAGTATCCGGCCGACCTGGAGCTGGGCGGCGAGCGGTTTCGTCTGCGCTACTCATTCGCACCCGGCAGTGAAGACGACGGGGTTACGGTTATTATTCCGGAGGCCGTATTTCCCCACATCGACAGCGACGCGCTGGAGTGGACAATTCCACCACTCTGGAAAGAAAAAGCACACGCCCTTCTGTCCACATTGCCGAAAGAACACAGGAAAAAACTTGCGCCGCTGGACCAGTCTGCTCGACGAGTTACCGAAGTGCTGAGCTATTCTTCGAAACCGTTTACGGCCGCCCTGTCGGAAACCGTCGAACAGGTACTGGGAATTTCGATCTCTCCCGATATGTTCCGTGAGGAAAAGGTCCCGGCACACCTTAAACTGCGAATCGAGCTGGTGGACGGAAAGGGTGCCGTTGTACGATCGAGCCGTTGTATCGACGAACTCAGGGCTCGAACCGCCCCGGGAGCGGCAAAGCTTCCCGATCGCTGGAAGGAAGTCTTTCAGAAGTACGAAAAGAGAAACATTACCCGGTGGGATTTCGGGGAGATCCCGGAAAAGCTCGAGATCGCCACTGAACAGTCCGGATACCCGTTGACCGCCTGGCCCGGCCTTCGTACGCGAGAGAACCGGGTCGATCTGTGCCTGTTCACCTCTTCGGAACAGGCTGTAGCAGAACACCGAATCGGCATACGAAAGCTGCTTGAAACAGTGCTTTCAAAGGAACTGGCATGGGCGATTAAAGAAATACGATTCCCAAAGCCCCTGAAATTGTTTTTCGCCCCGATTGGCGGATCGGATTCTCTGGGCCGAAATCTGATTACGGCATTGACTGAGTGGGCGACGTGCCCGGGGGAAAACCTTCCGCGCAACGAAGGTGAATTCAATCGCCTGGTGAAAACCGCACAAAACCGGCTGGTTCGGTTGGGCGGAAGAACAATGGATACGCTCGAAGAAGCCGTTCGGCTGCATAAGGAATGTCTTTCACACCTCTCACGGCACGCTCACCGAAACACGTCGGAACAGCTCATCGATGAACTCAAAGGCGGGCTCGATGAATATTTCAGTGACCTTTACCGCGATGATATCGATTTCGAACGATTTTTGAATTATCCGCGCTATCTGAAAGCATTTGGATTCAGGATACAACGTGCCCTTCAAAATCCCGCGGTTTACCGGGAACGTATCGAAGTGGTGCGGAAGTACCGACCAGAGATTGAGTCACTGGGCCGAAACAGGAAAAACGTAGATACGGTGTGCGCACTCCGAAGAATGCTGGAGGAACTCTCCATATCTCTGTTTGCGCAGCAGGAGGTGAAAACCCTGTTTCCAGTATCTGAAAAAAGAATCAAACGCAAAATCGACTCGGCTAAGTAGTGCCTGTCCGGAAACCCGCTTTGGTGTGTCGGCCGAGCGAGAAAGCG
>CAZEMW010000199.1:0-6771 GCA_964513105.1 uncultured Fibrobacterota bacterium | reverse complement strand
TGGTGGATCCGCTACAGTTCAGCGCGGGAAGAGTGAAGCGCATTACGGTGGTGGAACTGGTCAGGCATCTCGCTCTTGCGGCTGCAATACTTCTGAGCGGGATGCAGTACGGCGCAATCGGTGCTGCATGGGCACTGGTGGCCGTTTCCCTGTTCAGTTTCACCGCGCGTGTCGGGGTAACTCATCCACTGTGGGGGGCGGGCGTAACAATGTACGCGGGGAAAGGTGCCCTGTGGTGCTTGTCAATGGTTGCGCTGAACGGTTTTCATGTGCCGGTGTTTGCGACCGTAGCAGTCGGGGTACTTCTGGCGCTGCTGCTCAGACTGATTGGGCCTCGAGAGCTGAGACGCATCTGGATTGATTAGCCGGGGCCTTCACACCCACTCGCAGGGATTTTTCGATTCCTGTTTTCTGACCTTTGACCCTCTATTCCTTTGGTGCCGCCTGCCGATACACAATTTGCGTTCGGGTTTGATACTCCTTTTCCAGGAACTCCGGCACCGAGCGTTCCCAGATGGAATCCTGTGTGTGACCCCACCATGCTCGAAGATACCGGCGAGCCGTGGCGGATTCTACCTGCTGCAGATTCCTCGCACCAACTACCAGTAATCCGGCATTGTGATGAACAAGATAATCGTGCGTGAAATCATCCTTGGTTTCCGGTAGCGCGACTACTCGAGGCTCGATATCATACAGATAGTGACGTATGCGAGAGCATCCGACGACTGTTTTCCCGGGTGCGGTTTCTTCGTTGATGAAGGTTATGACACGTTTCAGTTCGCGGTGTAGTGCACTATCGTCATTCTTTTTCCGTAGCGCGGGGTGTACATGGTTGCGGATGTCTTCGCTCACCGGAAGCAGACAGATCAAAGCTCCCAGTACAACCATTGCTCGAACGATTGCCGGTCTCTGAAAATAGAGAAACAGCAGTTTGAGGAACCCGGCGGAACCATACATTGCGAGTATGGGGAAAAAGGGCAGATAGTAGAAATGCAGTGACGTTTCGGGGAAGGAGCGCAGGCTGAGGAACAGGAGAAACACTCCAAACGATGCGGAGATGAAATAATCTATCGTTCTTCGATGCGGAGACACGACGGCAAAGGGAACGAAAAGAAGCAGGGGAGTCAGGACCGACGAATCGCGTATGATGCCGATGAGGGCAATCTGCAGTTGTGTTTTGTATGAACGCAGAAATGTTGTCAAGCCTCCCGTCCCGGCGGTGTCGTCGCCGAGGTTTCCCGTTGCATATTCCAGTATAACCGACAATTCGCCACGGCCGCTCAAAGCATTGTAGATATACCACGGGCTCACCAGAAGAGCCGCTGCGCCGACGACTAATGCAAACGCGCGAACATTCCCCCTCGTGTTTGATTCTCTACCGTCGGCAATGAAAAACACCAGCAGGGGAGGCACAAACCAGTAGCCGTTTCTGCGAGAGAGAATGAGCAGCGCGAGAGCGACGGCGGTGAGTGGATAAGAGTATTTGTCGTCTTTGTGGAGAAGCACGTACAAAAACACAAATACCATACAGCAGAATGAAATGTCTTTTGTAGCATGCCAGCTCATCTTGGTGATGATCGGATCAAGGGACACTACCAGAGAGGCAAACAGCGCGATGCCCTTTGAACCGAAAATCCGTGAGGAAACCAGGAATACGAGTATGGTGAGAAACACCGAGAATGCCAGGTTAACGTAATGAGCATTCCGATGTCGGTATCCGGTGAGGTGGTGTGCGGCCAGCACAAACCCTATGTACAACGGCATTATATCGTCGGCAGGCCGGTTGCCGTCGACCTCGGCGGGGTCGTCGGTTTCCTCCACCCAACCTTTGCCTTCGAAGACATTCTTGGCCACGCTAAGGTATTGGCTTTCATCACCGACTGGGACATGGTGAAGCTGGAGATACTGGAACCGGACAAAGAACGAGAGCACGACAATAATGGTGAGAACTATACCGGTCCAGGGGACCTTTTTCAGACACAAAGTGTATTGTCGGGCTTTCGAGGGGTTCAATTGCGATCTCCGAATGGAGTAACCGGATTCGGGACTGGAAAGTGAGCCGTCCACCGTACAACCCGAACCGTGGTGATCAGGGCTGCCGCGGGACGAAAACTGTCACGGCAGCGCCACGGAGAAAAAACAAATCTCCGCTTCAGAAACTCTCCGGATCTGCAGTCACACAGAGCCGGCGAACTGGACGCTCTCCTGATTTTACATTTTTGTTGTTTTTTTTGCCGGCATGCGAAAAGCGGTCGGCCCGGATTCGTAGAGATTGTTGCCGAGGGTATCTATGGCGAGTATGCAGGGAAAATCCTTTACGACAAACCGACGAATAGCCTCCGGTCCAAGATCCTCGTAGGCCAGGATGGAAACCTCCTTGATCGATTCGGCAAGCAATGCTCCGCCTCCGCCGAGTGCCGCAAAGTAGACGCAGCCGAAACGAGACATAGCCTCTACCACCGGCGCACTTCTGTTTCCCTTGCCGATCATGCCGCGCAATCCGGCGTGTTCCATCAGCCGTGGCGAGTACGCGTCCATTCGGCTGCTGGTGGTCGGCCCGGCGCTTCCGATCGGTGCCGGCGGACGAGCAGGGGTTGGCCCGACAAAGTAGATGATCCGGTTCTCAAGATCTACCGGCAGCGGTTCGCCGCGGTCGAGACATTCGCACAGACGTTTGTGCGCCGCATCACGGGCAGTGATAAGTTCCCCGGAGATCAGCACGTTGGCTCCGCTGCGCAGCCGACGGGCATCGGTCTCGGAGAGCGGTGTCTGTACAATCTCCGTCCGGCTCATGGTTTTCCCCTCAGATTGTAACGGACGCATGCCGAGCGGCATGGCAGTTCAGATTGACGGCTACCGGGAGGGAGGCTATATGGCAGGGCCAGGTTTCAATGTGGACGTCCAGCGCGGTTGCCGCGCCGCCCAACCCCTGAGGCCCCACACCAGATCGATTCAAAAGCCGCAGCAGCTCATCTTCCAGCTCCCGATATCTTGAGTCCGGGTGTCGTGATCCGATTGGTCGAATAATTGCTTTCTTGGCCAGATAGGCGGCTTTTTCGAACGTGCCGCCGATTCCAACCCCGACAATTGTGGGCGGACAGGGATTTCCTCCGGCCTCGGTTACGGTACGGACCACAAAATCCACCACTCCCCGTCGACCGTCGGAGGGACGGAGCATGGCCAGGGCACTCATGTTCTCCGATCCACCACCCTTTGGGGCCAGGACGATATGTAACCGGTTGCCTTCGACCATCTCCAGATGAATGACCGGCGGCGTGTTGTCGCCGGTGTTTCGACGATCAAAAAGCGGGTCCTGTACGATAGAGTTCCGCAAATGCCCCTCTCGGTATCCTATGGCGGTACCGGCGGTAACGGCTTCGGTAAGATCTCCGCCTTCAATGCGTACATCGTACCCCATTTCCACAAAAAACACCGCAAAACCGGTGTCCTGACACAAAGGAATATCACCGTCCTCAGCCAATTCAGCATTTCGAATACATTGTGATAGGATAGTCGTGCCGAGCGGAGTCTCTTCGGGAGACTGCGAAGCCTGTCGGATACTGTCCTTTACTTCGTCGGGGAGGTGAACTGCCGCCTTACGACAGAGCGAGGAGACTTCCCGTACAACGGTGGAGAATGCGATTTTTCTCATATTGCAGGTCTTTATTCGGGTTCCGGCGCGCCGAGGGATTCGGTATGCACGGTCCGTGCCATTTTTTCGAGACACTCTCGATATGAGTCAACATCCTTGAGCGGCTTGCGTGCGACTCCACATTCCATAGCCGCAACGGCAACCGCAACGCTCTCTTCAACGAGCACCCGTGGATCGGTGGGTTTCGGGATGATGTACTCCGGGCCGAATTCCAGACTTTCAACGTTATACGCTTTGAGGACGGCTTCGGGTACATTGCCGGCCCGGGCCAGAGCTGCAAGCGCTCGCGTAGCCGCTTCTTTCATGTGATCGGTAATCGAGGTAGCCTTTACATCGAGCGCCCCCCGAAAGATAAAGGGAAATCCGAGGACGTTGTTTACCTGGTTGGGGTAATCCGATCTGCCGGTTGCCATTATAACGTCCGGAACCGCTTCCTTTGCATCATAGTAGCCTATTTCCGGGTCGGGATTGGCCATGGCAAACACAATAGGTTTATCGGCCATGGAAGATACCATCTGTTTGGTGACCAAACCACCCATACTCAGCCCCGCAAACACGTCGGCCCCTTCCATGGCTTCGGCAAGCGTTCTTCTGGAGGAGGTCGTGGCGAACTCCTCTTTCTGTGGGTTCATGCCGTCGGTTCTCCCCGAGTACACAACCCCTTTACTGTCGACCAGGAGCACGTTTTCCCGTTTGACTCCCAATTGTACATATAGCCGTGCACATGAAATCGCCGCGGCACCGGCGCCTGAAAAGACGATGCGCAAGTCCTCCAGTGCTTTGCTTTGCAGCTCGACGGCATTCAGTAGTGCCGCGCCGGAAATGATTGCGGTCCCGTGCTGATCGTCGTGAAAAACGGGAATGTCCATCTCCGCTTTCAGCCGTTCTTCAATGTAAAAACACTCGGGAGCTCTGATGTCTTCGAGGTTTATGCCGCCGAAAGTTGGCTCCAATGCCTTGACAACCTGTATTATCTCTTCCGGCGAGTTTATCTTCAGCTCCAGGTCGAAAACGTCGATGTCGGCGAATCGCTTGAACAGGACACCTTTACCTTCCATAACCGGTTTGCCGGCAAGAGGCCCGATATCTCCCAGCCCGAGGACCGCCGATCCGTCACTGACGACTGCGACAAGGTTGCCGCGGGCGGTATAGAGATCGACATTTGAGGGATCTCGATGGATTTCGCGGCACGGTTCGGCCACTCCGGGGGAATACGCAAGCGACAAGTCTTTTTGCGTTCTGCAGGATTTGGTTATGGCTATTGCAATTTTGCCGGGACGACCCCGTCGGTGATATTCGAGTGCTTCCTCTTTTGTAAACATTTCTTCTCTTTCGAATTCCTTCATTTTCCTGTTATACGTAGCGCTCGACCGACCTGATATCCGGTGGTTGAGCGAAGCGGTATGCTGTGTCGTGCCGAAATGCGCAAGACCGAAGTGCCGAAGTACAAAATTCTTCGGCTTTGCCGGCGTAGAGGGGCTGTGTCAAGTATGTTCGGTAGCCGGGCGGAATACCGCGAGACCCGGTCTGTCTGGTCGCGTCCGCCCGGACGCAGAGCAATATCTCACCCCCGCACCCGTAGTTTTAGTGCCTGTGCGCAAACACCCCGTTCATCGAGTCCCGAATTATCTTCGGGAAGATGAACCCGTCCATTTTAGCCGAAAAAAGGCACCTTCCCGATTGAGATCGGGACTCGGTGTGCATTTTCGCGAGTCTTCGGACGGGCAACTGTATTAGCGGTACTACGACTGTACCACCCAGGATCGGCTTCCCGCACTCCTGTTTTGAGTAGATGTCTCTCAATGAGGCATCTACACGCCCAATCCGTCGGTTGGGACACCTTTTTCGGTAAATGGAGTGCAAAAGGGATTCGGTTGTCTTCGGAAGCCATAAAAATAGAATGTGCCGCTTCTCTGGAGAGCCGTTTGACCCATTTCCTACCAGGGCTTCGGAGGGAAGTATGAAGAGCCGGCGCGGACTGTGTGCACAATTATATATTTCATTCGCTGGAGTATTTTGGGTACCTCAGTCCAATCCCACCCCTGAATGGACGGATTCCATAGGCTGAAAACCGGCATTTCGCCGCTCTCACGCACAACTGTAACTATCTGTTTGATCTTGGATTTTCGATCTTTTCCCGTCCGACGGGACGGCTAGGCCGGTTTAGAATAGTCTCGCCCGAATGCAGATCAACTGCATTCATTATAAGAATAGTCGAAAATCAGGACAACACCGATTCGCCCGCCCGAAACCCAAAGGGCCTCAAGCACAGCGACCATGGTCGCCTATCGCCCTCAAAGCTCAATCCGAGGGATGTCCGGGCAGGTACCCGCGTTTGAACCCGAATGCCGCTCCAATTCGAGTGGTTGATATATTGTCTGCCAACACAAATGACGGCATGACATGTGGCCGGAATGGGCAAGTAGCGCGCCCAATTACATCAGCGTATACCAGGATGATCGGCGTGCCGATCTCTTATACCCGACAGGAGGGATCATGGCTGAAAAAAAACATGGAGAAACCGCGCGAATAATAGTTGGAGATAAGCAGGCGGAATTTCCCATTATTCCCGGTAGCGTAGGTCCTTCGGGAATCGATGTTTCTCGGCTTCGGACCGAGCTGGGGTATTACTCGGTCGACAGTGGTTTTGCCAATACCGCCGCTTCCCAGAGCCGAACCACCTACGTGGACGGTGAAAACGGTGTTCTTCTGATGCGGGGATATGACATTGTCGACCTTGTGGAGAACTGCAGTTTTGTTGAAGTTGCGTATCTGTTGGTTCACGGTTCGCTTCCTACCGAAGCCGAACTGAAGAAATTCAGCCGGTATCTGAATTCTCACTCGATGATCCACGAGAATATGCACCATTTCTTTAACGGATTTCCCGCGGATTCCCATCCAATGGCGATTCTGGCTTCAATGGTGACTTCGCTGTCCAGCTTCTATCCCTCTCTTTCATATGGCGACCCCAACTTTGACATCACCGCGGCTCGGCTGATTTCCAAAGTGAGAACTATTGCGGCATTTTCGTACAAAAAATCACTCGGTGAACCGGTGGTATATCCTCGGCACGATTTGTCGTATTGTGCAAATTTCCTCAATATGATGTTTTCTTCACC
>CAZEMW010000198.1:0-6819 GCA_964513105.1 uncultured Fibrobacterota bacterium | reverse complement strand
CGGTATCCAGGCTTTCGCGAATGTGCTGAAGGAGGGAATTGCCCTGATGGGTGCGTGATGCGGTTCGCAGTATTACCTCGTCGCCGAATGACGGGACCTGACTTCGAATGCGAATCAGATCCCCAAGCTTTGTACTGCGCCCGAGATAACCAACCGATATTTGAAGACTCGGAAGACGCTTGAGAGCGGCCGATATGAAATCACCAATAAGCAGTGTCTTTGCCTTGTCGAGAGTTTCTTTGGCTTCCTCAACCGTTTCCCGCAGGGGAGTGTTTCGAAGAAAACTTTCAACTGCCGGTTCACCGTGGGAGTCCTTCAACAATTCGGACAATCTTTTCTTCACCGCATCCACAAGGTTCAACGATATGGAGCCGTTTTCGGCCGGAATATTGCGGTAGCCGTCCGCAACCAGATCACCGCCAAGCTCGGTACCGGAGATCGTAACGGTTTTGGTGAGTTTGTCGCCGACCGGTGTCCGTTCCTTGCCGATAGTATCGATGCGCCCCAACATGGCCGCATGCGGTCTCTCAAATCCGATGCTTAGAAGGTCTCCCGGCTCCAGCATGCGGTATGCGGCCACAATCGAGGAGCTTTTCCCCAGCTCGCCGCCCAGTTCCATTCGAGGAACCAGGCGTATGGAGAAACTCCCCGGGGTTTCTTCGAGCGCATGGGATACTCTTACATGAAGTACCTCGATCCCAAGCTCGCGAATGTCCTTGCCGTCACGCATAAGGGTGACAAACGGCCTGATTTTTCTATGTATAAATGCCATCTTGTGTCACATATCTCTAATAGTCGGTGTCTGTCCGAAAACCCCTGAAACGGTCGCCTTCCCGACTGAAACCGAGACTCGGCGTCCATTTCTGGTATTTTTTCGGGCAGACCCCAGTTAACATCACGCGATCACTTCCATACGTTTCCAGCCTGCCCACATCCCCGATTCCCTTCTCCCGATCACGGGAGAAGGGTGAACCTGGTTTTGGAGTGCGTCGGCTTTTGGTGGTAAAGATCTTCTTCTTCACCTTTCGCCCAAACGCATGTACACGACTACGTGTATGCTTTCTGCCCGTCCTCGAGTTCCGCCGGATTCAGTCGATCGGTATACATGACCTCGGCATTTACTTTGTACAGATCGGTTGCTCCGGCCTCACCACCCAGTGAAGAAAACCGCACCCCTTTGAACATATTCAGCACCAGGCTGTCGTCCTCAGTCGAGACTTCAAGGATGGTATAGGTTTTGTGCAGAAATGATTGCCGCGACGGCAGCGTGTTCTGCTGGTTATAAATGTAGTAGGTTGCAATCGTACCGGTTCCGGCTTTCATGCGCCCTTGCGCGATCTCGTTTATCCCGTTGATCCCGTATTCATCGACCGGGTAGAGTTCGTACTCCTCTTTCCAGGAAAAATTCGACCCACGTCCAAGTACGCGTTGGTCTTGTTCATCAAGAATAATAATAGTTCTCGCCGAACCCGTTATCACTCTGTCTTTTTGCAAATCCGCCATTGTTATCTCCTTTTTTGTTCTTTTTCACATATCGCTTCGACTTGTTGCGGCACCCGGCCTCATCACGAAACCACGACATCCATGGTCAATCCGACAAAATTGGTTTCTTCCGCGAATCTGACACTGTAGTCCACCAGGAAGCCCTGATTCTGAGAAGGTGTCACCGAATTCAGCGCGAACTCCTGCAGTATTGTCGGTTGAAGCGACTGTATAGACTCAAGCGTTCGAACCACAAAGTTCGCGATCTGCCCTCCGGAAACCCCGTCGGCTCCGACAAAGGTATTGTCAATGCCCTCACGAAGAGTGATATCGACAAAGTCGGCCATGGTTCTCTGCATCGGCAGATAGGTCGAGACCGGGTCGATATTCCAGCTAAGCTGATTGGACTGCAGCGTATTCACCCCCTTGGCGATGAAATAGCCGTTGGAACGGGTGAGAAGTGCAAGAGCGCCGCCGTCGATAAGGTTCCCGAGTTTGTCACTTAACACCGTGAGTTCCTCCTCAACCGACGATGCGGCGATCGGATCACGTGTCAAGTTATGCGCAATCGGGCTTGAGGAAAGCAGGGCCATAACCGCGGGGGCGAATGAAGCCGCGGGAGCAATGCCGTCGAGCCCTCCAACCGTGAAGAGGACATCCTGGTTATTCAGATCACCGGTCCATTCAAGCGGATTCAGTTCATCCGTGGAGGTTTTTGTATCCGTCACACCGAGCATGGCGCCCAGTACAAGCTGTATCGGTCGATTGTTTGTACGCTGCGAAACAGCGAGACTTGTCAATCCAACGGCACTAGCCTTTACATTAGCCAGAGCCGCAGTCTGAGAGGCGACCTCGTCGGGCGTGGAGTAGATATTCAACGGACTTGCGGTGATAATCGGACACACAAGTCGTACACCGTTCTTCTCAATTGCGGCCGGCAATTTGTCGTAGAGGCTGCCACCGGTACCCGCTCCCCAGCCTTCCACCAGAGGTGACGTTCCCTTTGCGGTGAGTTCGGCGCTCGATGTAAATCTGAGGATCTCCGTATCCTCCATGTCCGTAACGTCGTCGACAACAAATCCGTCGCCGTTCACCACGGCGGAAAAGAGGGTTGTATTCGTATTTATTGCATTCGCCAGATTTGCCATACCGGCGGAAGGATCGGACGGATCGATAGTGACGGCACCCGTCTCTTCGACAGCCCCGTCATTGAGTTGAAACAGATGTGCCCCGTCGGCATAGTTCACCGCACTATCCAGACCCTGTGCAAGGTTTATTCTCGTTCGGGCGCCATCCCGTGTTATTGACTCTATAAGATACGTATGTTTTGTCGATACCAAATCGTCAACGACAACGATTGAATCACCGGCCTTCAGAGATCCGGCATCCGTCACCATCAGACCCTTGGCATTCGCGGGGGCGTCCGCAAGCAGGAATCGGACATTTTTCACGGGCGTGAAAGCGATGTCGAACTGCACGTTCTCCCCATTGGGTACCTTGGTAATCTGTATTGCGTAATCCGCCGTATGAGCGCCGTAATCCTTTGAAGTAAGAAGGAGATTGTTGTCGGCCGTCCCGATCCGCACTTCCGACTGCGTCGTCTTCGCCGCGCCGAGACACATGACGGTACCGCCGCCGTGACGAGTCCAGTACTTGAATGCTGTTGCCAGGTCGCTGTCCGGGCCGTAGAAGGCCGAGACCGCGGACTGCATGCTGAATGCCGTCACCGGATCAGATCCCTCCAGATTGAAACCGGGGCCACGAACATTCCG
This sequence comes from uncultured Fibrobacterota bacterium, assembly GCA_964513105.1. Taxonomy (GTDB): domain Bacteria; phylum Fibrobacterota; class Chitinivibrionia; order Chitinivibrionales; family CAYFVL01; genus CAYFVL01. Next base: position 3,565 of record CAZEMW010000198.1, on the reverse strand, counting down.
GCCGACCAGCAGCCCAATGCCGAAATCCGGAAGGGGTGCGCCAACATTCAGTATAACGTCGATTTTTGAGAGTGCCTGGGGAATCTCATAGACCCGCCCGTTGAAAAAGAAACCAGCCATACGTACCTCCTGGTAATTGGAAATGAATCAGTGCTTCTCCATTGTTATGTCTACCGACCGTGGAATTACCTCCACAGGTCTCTTGGTGATTCTCACTTTTGTGCCCGAAACCCGAGAAGAGTCCGCCACTCCACAAGGGAGGCCAATCGCACACGAGCGCCTAGAGCCGCACGGCGATAGTGAGACCAGTTCTGTTCGGGCACCCCTTCCTTCATGAGAAAGTAGGTTAGAGACACCGTATCAGAACCGGCGCCGGAATTCCTTGATTTCGGTTTTGCCGCGGCCGTCGATTTTCGCTTTTTCCGGGGACTCCCGGATTTTTCGGTCTCGGCACTCTTTTTTGTTTTGCGGGGCATACTCGACACTCCTTTTCGACCAGCAATTCTGCTCAGATTGACCAAACGCTCACTACTACCCTATTTCCGTTCGGGTACCGTCGTCTTTTACCACAACTGTCCTTCGTCGAAGTTGCGTATTGAACGGAGGTTTCCCGAAATTGCTTTCGTCCACCGGATCACCTACGTACCGGTCGCTCCTGAATGTGAATTCCGACTCGAAGCGGCACTGCACAACAAGCGATCCTCCGTACACAGACGTAACGGAGCCCCCGACAGGCACCTGCTCTTCGAAATCACTTCCCATGGCGGTTCGCGCTTCCATGACGTCGTTTTCCTTAAGCCAGGCCAGAATTTCCGAGCGAGCGGAACGCATTGTTCGGGTTACCGAGTCACGCGATTCCGACGAATCGGTTCGCCAGACAACCAGTATTGCATCCTGCTCTATGAGGCCCTCGATTGTTTTTGGGTCTCCGGCAACCAGTTCCGTCCGACCGTCGATACGGTTTCCCATAAATTCGGCGAATACGGAATTAAAAGAATAAATGTCGAACGCCTTGAGCTGAGCGTGCTCCACGTTGCCGGCATCGAAGTAATTATTGGATCCAACCACCGAAATAGCCGGGAGAGACAAATCATCAGTCAATTGGTGGGTAAAAAGCGTAGAACCGGTGAACACGTCGTGTTCGGCAACTCCCGATCGGGTGCTTTGCGCGATTTTCAGTGACTCGGCTACCAGGCTCTTGGGATCGGGGAATCGCGCCGTCACGGTTACCGGATCAACCGTCGTAGACGCCGCGATCGGGCCATGCTCGGCATCATACGGATTCGAGAAATCGGGTGGACTTGTGGCATTGTCCCGAATCGTCAGGCGGTAGTACCAGACAACCCCCTCGGAGACATCGTAGTCGGTGTATCGGACATTCCCCCCGGGTAACTCTATTGCCCCGGTACCCGCAGGTAATGCGGTGCCGTTTAGAATGTACTCCGAAATAGCGTCTTCGGGTATGTCCACTCCTTCACCCTTGAACAGCACAATGGTGTAATCTTCGGGCAGTTGTCGAGGCAAATCCCAGGTAAGCGTGACTACCTTCCCGAACGCAAACGCTTTGGCCGTGAAGTTCTTTGGGTATACGACCACGATCAACTCCTTTTGGGATCAGGTGCGATACGTTTCAATTTGAACCTTGCTTCTTGTCGAATTCGCCGATCAAGCTCTCGACCTGTCCCGAATCGTTCGACAGCTCCGCCAAGCGACCCTTGAGAACCTCGATTTCGTTTCGCAGTGCGGCGTTTTCCTTCTGCGTTTGCGCGGCGAACTGGATTAACGTATCAACAAGGTCCGAGTACTGTTTCTGCTGCATGTCCAGGTTTTCACGTTGTTTGTATACGGCAAGCTGCGATTGCTGCAACGCCGATACGAATTGCTCAAACGACAGAGGCTGCTTTCGTTCGGGTGTTTCACTCATACTCACTAGTAATCCTTTCAGTCTTCACACTCAAGTGTTACCGTCAACCATTCCGCACCGCCGGCATTGAGAATCATAAGTTCAAGGACATCCCCTTCAAGCAGATTGAACCGCTCCCATCCGGCACGAGTGCGAAACCCGTTTTGTCGTGTTTCCATGTAGTGCTCGCCCTCCGGAATCTGAAATGGTGAGGCACTTGTTTCAAGTATTGAAACCGGTGCTCCCGGAGCCGGGGGGGAGCCGGTTCCCTTCTCCCGGTAGCCAATCGCGAACTCAAGTGCGCCTCCGTCGGGGGCAGCGTTTACAAATGCCAGCACTCGGCGCACCAGGCAGTTACGCGGCACGATTATGCGGGCGGGTACCATGCCGTCGGCAAGGTCGCCCGCCGCAAGCAGACCGAAATGAAGAGGGGGACTGAGCAGCTCGGGGATAACGATGAACTCTCGGACCGTCTGTTGGGAATCGAGCGCTCCTTCGACACTCGTGTGAGGCAAACGAAGCACAAGCGTACCCGAATTGTCCCCTTTAGTATTGCCACGCACTTTGGACCATCGCTTATACGATACACCGGTCGAGCCGGCGGTCAAGCCGGAATAAATAACGGTGAAAGTATACCGCGCCCGACCGTCGGTGTCTGTCGGAATCCCCTCTGAGTTCAGTAACTCCAGAACCAGATCGTCACCGTCGTGTGATACCGCTCCGACCAGTCGATAGTGACTTTCAGGAACTGCATGCGCCTTCGTCCCAACCGTTCGTTCGCCATTCGGCGCCTGTGGGTCAAGTACTACCACCTGATAGTGTGTCGGCGGCAGATCTTCTATGGTAAATTGCCCGTACTGGTCTGTCGGTTCGGACGGGCTGAACTCGACGGAACTTTCCGGGACACGAACTTTTACGAAAGATCCCGGTAAAACGTTGCCCTCGCGGTCCGTCAGGGTACCCCTGAACGGGTGCAGGTGTATGTCGGCCATAGCTGAAACCTTTCCCGGAGCCGGGGTAAAAGATTACCCGGATACCTTTGCAGTTAATTCGGCGATTTTTTTGTCCTGCTGAATAACATAAAGTGTGAGTTCTTCGATTTTCTCAAGCAACGTAGTTTGCATATGTCCCAGATTGACCCCCTTCTCCCGCATCTCTTCAGCCGAAGGAATCCCCTTCAGGTGCCGGTTTGTGGTGACAAACCGCTCAACCTCGCCGAGAGCAGGGAGTGCGTAATCGGGTGAAAACACGTAGTCGGCGCCGAGTGTAGTTCCAGACGGACCGTAGGTCAGCTCTCCGGTCACTCGTACATTGCCCTCAAAGTAACCGCCCCAATGTCCATCGTCCGGAGCTTCGTCACTTTGTCCGTCACTTCCGTAGACCCCAATGACTACCCCATCGGACCCTTCGGCGACCCCATGCACGGCAATGCTGCTCAACCCCTGGGCAAATCCGGCTTTTGTCTGCGCTCTAATGCCATAAAGACTCTGTCCACGAGCACCAGTTGCCTCGACAATTGACCTGACACCGACGACGGAACTGTCATCTGAGTCAGCCGGCGTAGCCTCTGCATCGATTCCTATCTGAGTGCTCTCGTTTTCGTTTTTGTTACCCCCGACTCGGATGCTTGCGCTTCCTTCATCACTGGCTTCGGATTCATTC
>CAZEMW010000197.1:0-6820 GCA_964513105.1 uncultured Fibrobacterota bacterium | reverse complement strand
TCATGAAGAAATACCCGTGATTGTGTATCCAGAGTTTGGGAAAGATTCTCGCCGGTGTACGGCTCATCTCGCAGGCGAGGGCACCCCATCGACGCACAGACTACGGCAAAGTGGATTCGCGGCTCATAGAAGTCTTTCCGCAGCATCCCATGCTCGATATCATCAAGGGTCATATCCCGACCCATCACCCCGAACGTTTTCCCATCGAACGCCCCCGGTATTTGACGAATACTGTTGTTCGACCATATGAGCGACAGGGGAAACCGTGGCCGTATGGGATAGTGATCGAGTATGAGCTTTATAGCCAATCCGTTGTACGCATTGATGAGAAATGCGATCTGTTCGGTGCTGTCCCAGGACTGGTAGTCATCCGGGTTCACCTCGGCGACGGTTCTCACAAATTTCCGAATGTTCTCCGAATGTCGTGAAAGGTATTCGTAATCAACCAGTCCTCTTTTATTAACATGCGTGAGAACTCTCCCGTATGCCTCATACGTGGGTTGGCCGTGGAGAATAGTTGAAAGGAACAGAACGGTAATTCCCGACACGAAGAGATATCTCATTTTTCTCACCTTCTCCGGATGTTTGACGCCCCTGCAGCTCGTTTTCAGTATGCATAAGCCGGGCAAAAGTTGTTCCATCTGTTTCGGGCACAAACATTGCGTCGGATAACGATCAAAATCTTACACGGGGAGGGAATGCATGAAAAGTAAAGATCAGAAATCCTTTATGGAGGATTTGGGATGTGCCGTCGGCAAGGGACTGATAGCCGGCTTTGTCGGGACGGCCGCCATTTCGGCGGCTCAGATTGTTGAAATGAAGCTTACGAAACGAAAAAGCAGCAACACGCCTTCCGATGCCGCCGGAAAAGTGCTCGGAATAGCACCTACCTCCGAAGAAAACAAATCGAAGTTCAATACTATGGTTCACTGGTTTTACGGCATCGTCTGGGGAATACCGTTGGGGCTTTTGGGAATGTTTGGGATCCGTACAGTAATCGCGGGCATCATCCACTTTTTCGGCATCTGGATTGGAGGGATGATACTTCTGCCGGCGTTGAGAGTATCAACTCCCCCCTGGAAGTGGGGAGCCAAGTCGATAGTTATGGACGGACTGTTGCATGTCGTATATGCGGTGGGGGCCGGAGCCGCTTACGGACTCATTGGGCGGTCCATGCCAAGGAAAGGCTAAACATGAGTTGACGCTGTGCTGACCGGCTTCCGCCGGTTACCGGGTCGTTCCGTCTTCCGAAAGCTCATCAATATCCGCAAGATCCTTTGGTCGACCGGAATCTCTTTTGTTCGTGATCAGGTCTTGATAGGAAAGGTAGAACACCGGAGTTTCTCCGTAGATGCCCGGGGTTTTTCCTCTCCAGGCGACATCAAAGCTGAGGCCGCTTATGTTGTTGATCATCGCAATTCTTACGGGGGGAACTCCCATTCTGATGATGCTTCCCGGATCAGAGAAACTTCGGAGTTCAGACTCACTCGAAATAATGCCAAACGCCTCGAGAGCATCAGCGATCTTCCGAATGTTGCCTGAGTTATTACGAAAAAAGAGGTCCATGTCGTTGGTCGCGCGCACATATCCATAAAAGGCCACCGCATACCCTCCGACAATAAGGTACTCAACCCCCTTTTCGTTTAGCAACCGTAAGAACTCTTCGAAGTCTTGATGGATATTCACGGTGAGTCACTTTCGACATTTCACGACGCAGGTCTTCCAGCAGCGAAACGCGCTCTTCACCAGTCAGATGTCGAGTGCGATGGATTCCCTTTTCAGTCTTGTTCCACTTTTCTACGGAGAGTGTCTTCTTAATTCGCACCAAACACCTCGAAAAATCATGGTTTTCCGGCAAACACTTTCCCGGGACCGACCAGTGATCGGAATCCGGAGATCCTTTCTCGATCATATTGATCTTTTCCAAATCCGGCACCTTAGCTCAAAGTCCAAACCTGATGAAAATATCACCGGTATGGCAGCTCTGCTTTATTCGGCATCGGGATTGTCCTGAAAATACATTCCGAAAACAGGAGTTTACCAGAAACACGTACAATCCTATTCCTGAAGAAGCTCTTCCAGCTGTTCAAGTCGTTCGCCGGCCGCACTATAGTCACCCTCACTCCACAACCGTTTGAATGCCTCGATATGCTCTCGCGCTCGCGACAGTATTTCAGGGTCTTCAACGGCTTGCCCCGCCTCAACGTCTTCGGCTCTCATTGGTTCTTCATCGCCCAGAAGCAACTGCAGCGACTGATCGAATTCTTCACTCCAGACAACACGCTCCTGATCGGCCACGATTATTCTTTTTATTTCAGGCAACTGAGCCTCTTCGGCCTCAAGGAAAATAGGTTCCACATAGAGAATCGACAGTTCATTGCCGTTGAACAGTGGAATTACCAGGAGATTCCCGCGCAGCACCGCGGATCCTCGCTGTCCCCACAGAGTCATTGCCTGCGACATCGTGGTGTTCTGATCGATCCGGGCCTCGATTTGCCGAGGACCCAGAACTTCAACGCCTTTGGGGAAGGGGAAAACCATCAGTTTCCCATAGTTCGGCATATCGCACCGCCCAGCCATCCACGCACGCATAACATTCTTGTTCTTCGGCGTAAAGGGAACCATCTGTACCATCTCCAAGTCCCCGTTGGGCGGAAGAGTGGTCATTATGAAATATGGAGTGACAGGCTGAAAATCGTCACGATACCGCTCGGTCGCAAATTCCCAAAGGTCCTCTCGCTGATAAAACACGGCGGGATCGACCATGTGGTAGGCGGTGTACATATCGGCCTGCACGGTAAAAAAGTCAACCGGATATCGTATGTGTTCCTGAAGAAATTTCGGCATCTGGTCGAACGATCGAAAAAGGTCGGGGAAAATTCTATCGTAGGTTCGCACAATGACATCGCTGGAATCTACAATGTACGGAGTCACCGAGCCGTCATACGCATCGATAACGACCTTCACCGAGTTTCGTATGTAGTTGATGCCGTTGAGCCGACGTACCATGCCGCGGTATATCTGGGAATATGGAAATTTTGTTGACAACGTATAGGCATCGAGCATAAACGCAATGCCGCCGTCTTCGGCAAGTACGGCGTACGGATCACGATCAAACTCCAGGAACGGTAATACCGATTTGGCCCGATCGACAATCTGCCTCCTGAAAAGAGTTCGTGATTGCGGAGTGAAATAGCCGGAGAGTAACAGTCGGTAGTCGTCGAATTTCCACGCATAGGCAAATCGGTTGAAAAGTGATCCGACCGACACCCCTCCGTCCCCGTCGTAGGTGTTGTATGCGATCCGATCTCCGATCGGGTAGTCGAATTCTTCCTGAGTAGTGCCGACGTAGACGGTATTATTGGTGAGTTCTCCGTAGTAGATTCGAGGCTGACTAATCGTGAGGTCGCGCACCTCCTCGACAACCGGGATATTGTACAGCAGGAACTTCGGCTTGCCCTGCGGCAAAAACTCGTGCGAGGGCAATGCCACCATTCCGTATCCATGAGTGTATTTGAGCCGTTCGCTGACCCAATTCCGCGAGCGCGGATCGAGCTCCTGCTGGTCGATTTCCCGCACCGACAGCATCACTTGTCGATATTTATCCTCGTACGCATAGCGATCGATATCGACATCGTTAAACCTGTAGTAAAGTCGGATTTCCTGTTGTTGCCGAAGGTTGGCCATGAGTGCTCGCCAGTCCCAGAGTCGAACGTTGTCGAGCGTCTTCCGATTGCCGCTGATGTCTTCTCGCGACACACTTCGATTGATCGTAAATTTCTTCTCTGTCACCCGTTCATCATCGATTCCGTAGCTGTGGCGGGTCAGCTCTATGTTATGAGAAAGATACGGTCTTTCAAGCGTGATCTCGTTGGGACTTACATACACGGCCTGCAGGATACTTGGGACGAACCATACCGCCGACAGAATGAGAACGACAACCACTGCGGTTCCGATACCGGCCCTGATACCAAGTCGCCGCATTCGGGCGGGATTACGAAAGTCGAGCCGGGGACGGAATCTGGGAACGACCGCTGCGAGAATCAGGGCGAGCGTGACCAACACCAGAATTCCGATGGTTATGATATACCCAACCCGCGTGATGTTTACATCGGTCCACCCCGCACCGACCACTACGCCACGTTGCGAGAGCAGAAGATTGAAGAGGGCCAGGAACGAACGCCAGATAACGATCAGTAAAAGGAATGCAGTGAGAATCAATCCGTGAGTCACCACCCCCGGCCATCGTATACTGAACCTGTCCGTCCCGGAGATGCTCGTAAGAAGCGGGACGGCAGCCGCTCCGATACCAAGAAGCAACACGATTGTTACCCATCCGACCAATGATTCCTGAAAGGGTAAAGAAAAAAGATAGAAACTCGCATTTAGACCGAATATCGGGTCTTGAACGGCGGAAGGCTGTTGATATACAAAACGAAGCGTTTCTTCCCATAGCGACGAGAGCCAGAATCCCATGAGGGCGGCCACTGCTGCAATTGCATAAAATCGAGACGGTCCCGTATGTGTCGGACTCCATCGATGGGCAATTGAATTGTTTATGAGAAGAAAGATACCGGCCGACAGCGCTCCGATACCCCAAAGAATTATCTGCGCCACAACTACCGTCCAGAAACGATCGCCGTATCCCAGATTCTTGAACCATAGCAGCTCAGTATAATAATGAAAGAATATGTTGAAAAGAACGAGAACCGCAATGTCCGCAAGTACCACCAGAAATGATAGACGAAGCTTGCGTCGTCGTTCGGGCGGATCCATCCGGTCGGCATGAGCCAGCGTGAGTCCCAGTGGGACGAGCCCCAGAAGGAAAAACAGGAAACCGAGGGTCGAAAAAAACATAGAGACCGTATCCTTTTCGGATTCGTAGGGCTGTGGTCGAAAACACTTCCGTACCTGCGAATGCGTGTGAGCGCGGGGGCTCGATTACTCCTGCCTGGAGAAGCCCGAAGCCGAAGAACGGCCCGCTGTATTCCAGAAATACTGAATCACAGAAATGCATTTCCCAGAAAACCGGAAATTCCATTCATACAGAAGTGTAGAAATCTCTACAAGCAAAATAAATGCCTTTGCTGAAAGGCTGCATCGTGGAAGAGCTGAGCACAGCTACGCATTGATAAGGGCCGTGGTCACGATCTTGTTTTCAGAATTGTCGGCTCCACGCAATCCCGGATGGCCCCATCGGGCGTATCGCTCGGGGTGTCTAAGATATCCCCCGCACAGATGCCAACCCACGCAATGTGGATGATTCCGCAAGAGAGACAGTTTGTACCTGTACGCTTCACGGAATTGCTCAGCGCTCTCAGGTAGGTCAAACAGAATTTGTTTGTCCACAAGTGAGTCGGCAAGAAGAACCGGTTTCCCGGTCAGCGAATAAATTCTGTCGATTCGCCCGAGTATGTCTTCGGGATCGGGCGAGAAATCCTGGATACTGATCACATCCACATACTCCGCCGCAGCAGTAAGCAATTCTTCGGGAATCCTCTCCGCGGCTTCATACCGGTCGCCGAGTATAAGGTGATCTTGATCGTACTCCCGTATTACATCATGGAGAAGTCGATAGTAATGACGGGCCAGTGCATACAGTTTTTTTCGGCCCGAGGGAGAAGACAGCTCTTCGGGCGGAAACAGTGGCGCTTTCGTCCAGACTCGGGGACGATGCACCCAGATCGGGCAATCGACATAGAAGTACCCGAGCAGATTGGGGTTATCCATCAGACGGGCACACCAGTACCGAGAGGTCCAACGGCAGAGGGACTCGAAATCCTGTCCCAACAGGTCCGGGAGCCGGGTCTCGAGTTCCCATTGATGAGATTCGATAAAGGGCAACATGTGGCAGAACGGAATTTCCAAAGAGTTATACTCTTCTACAGTAAAAGACGGCGTATGCCGTGCGATAGTTTCCGTTTTGACCGAGATCTCTTGATTCCAACCGATGCTGTTGAACCCCCATCTTTTCAGGTCGGGTACCACGTATCTCCTCAGCCATTTTTCTCTTGAATTGCCACACTCCCCGAACCAGAACGCCGGCTTTCCATCCAGCAGAGGAGTGAAATCGATATGGTTCAATCCCAAAGAGAAGAAGGGGGTTCCCACCGGATCTACAAAGGTTTCTCGGTCGTCTTTCAGAGCAAGTGAAATAAGAGCGGCACCGGAATTCCTCATAATCCATCTCCATTCCACAACAGCCATGGTCGTCCCATGTCCATTTCGGGTAAGCCGACCCATCGCATTCAACACAGACGAAGAGTCGGGACGAAGCAACATATAGCATAAAACTACATCGTTCGCTCCCTCTTCTGGAAACAGACTGAGTCCTGGTGACCAGCCGCGGCGGAACTGAGCGATTCACTCCCGAAATATCGCCTCATTTCAGATCTTAACAGGATATTTTGCGGGACATTCACTCAAGAGACGAAGCGGCATTCTTCAGAAAGAAATCGACTCTGCCTGCGCTTCGCGTTTGATAAAACAGCGAGCCCGGAAATCGTATACGGCGAGTACGATTTTGATGAATTTGCGACACTATTGGTTTGTTGTTCTCAGACCACGGCGTCACTATGCCTATTTTACACTGTGGGGAGTCTTACCGTTTCAGCCCGCATGCCGGCCAACGATTGCAGAAAGCCTCGCCAACCTGCAGGGCACCATTACTGGAATTGCGGACAGGCTGCTCCCCGCCCCTCAAGTAACATCTTCTGAGTTGAGAACGGTTTTCCTGAAGGCGGCACCACTATGTAAGTCCCGGGGGCTGTTCTCGGATAGCAGCTGAGATGTGTTTGGGCAAAATTTCTACAGTTGATAC
>CAZEMW010000196.1:0-6820 GCA_964513105.1 uncultured Fibrobacterota bacterium | reverse complement strand
CCCGAACAACGCCAATGTCTGAATTACTCTACAGAATCGCATCTTTCCTTCCTCCCTTGAACGATCATAATGAATTGATTATTAGATACTTCTGTCCCCTGTTCGTTCTGGAACCTTTGCGGGGAGGTCCCATGGAGTTCTGTGCCGTAGCCTGTCATCCGTAGCGTTTCTTCGCTGTTCGGCAACCTGCACCTGTTCGGCTCCAAAACCAGTATACGTCTCTATTACCCTGCCTTCCGGAAAAAAATATGTTTATATTACTATAAGTATTAAGGTAAACAGGAACCAGGGGTTGAAAAGGGGCAGGATCCCATATGTGGCGACCATGACCGCGACACCCCGCATCCTTCGATACAAGGTACCTTTGTGAGACCAGGACCGTTGTGGAAAGAGGTGGCTGAGAAATTGCCGGTCGATTTCGCCGGCCGAAAGGCTTTGCCGAATGTGCAAACGCTTTGCCGCAAATACTCGGTTTCTCCCTGGACGCTCTCTCGATCACTGTCAAAGCTGCGGAACGACGGCATAGTGGAGTTTCGACGAGGCTCCCGGATCCGCTTTGTGAGTCGTACCCCTCCAGAGATGAAAACCGCTGAATCATCCAGCGCCGAGAAGGTTTTCCATCGTATGCGAGCCGAAATCCGGAAATGCTCCTACAAGGTAGGGGAGTCTTTACCAAAGATGTCGTTCATAGCGTCTCAACTGCACGTTTCATCATCCACGGTGCTGAAGGCATATCGTCGGCTGCTCAAAGAGGAATACGTAAGACAAGTAGGGAAACGATATATCGTGGGTAAAAGCCCATCTCCTCGGGCGACCTACGAGGGGAAGGGGGCTGTTGTAGCAGTCGTGGTACCTTCCATCGGTCACTGGGCTTTTCTGTGCTCAAAATCGTGGCTTCGGATGTTCGGACAGGCATTTATGCTCGAAGGTGAGCGGCGAAATGTTCGCATTCGCCTCGTACCGCTAGACGCGTTCACTCAACAGGGGCATGGGGGGGCGCCGGTCTTGCGTGATATTCTCAAGGGAGGCGGAGGCTCTCTGGTGGGCGTTCTCTTCGCGGTCACGCGCAAACAGTGTCCGTCCCTGTTTTTCCTGGAAAATGGACTACGCGCAGCGGGGGTGCCTGTGGTCCGGCTCGATGCGGGGGAAGAAGGGGCTGTTGGTGTCGGAAGACTCGGTGGAGGTGCTATTGGGAGCCGTATCGATGAAAGGGCGGCCGTTAGTACTGCTCTGGGGTATCTGCACGAACGGGGTCATCGATGCATCGCATTCATACCGGATTTCATAGGAGACTGGCAGATCAGGCGGCTTAGATTGATGCTGGAAGCTGCAGCAGAATTTAGTCCGAGGGTGTGTATCCATTCCGCACCAAGTCAGTACGAACACCTCGAAGAGGAAGTTGAGGAAATTGCGCGTCTTGGAAAAGACGGTCCGGAGCGGATTCGACGGGTTATCGAATCGTTTGTTCAGGACGGCACCCGGCATGTGAAAAACTGGGGACATCTTCTTGACGACAGGCTTCTGAATTCGTCCTATGCCGGATACGCGGCAGTCAGTCGAGCGGTCCGCTCAGGAGAGTGTCCGAGAGAGGATGTGGAACTGCGGATTCGCCTTATGTGGGGTGCAGTCGGTCTCACGGCCCTAATGTACCATCCTGATGTCACGGCGGTCGTGGCGGCAAATGACAAAGCGGCTCGGAATTTCATCATGAGAAGTCTGGCGGAACTGGGGATTCGAGTTCCCGAAGATGTATCACTTCTCTCATTTGACAACCAATTCCGGGAAACATGTGCCCCTCCGACCACCGTGGATTTCGGCTTCTTCGACCTGGGCTACAAATCCTTCCACGCCCTTGTCGGAGATGTCCCGGTGCAGATAAATCGGCACAACGAAATACGAGCCATACCATTCATTGTGGATCGAGACACCGTCGGATGGAAACGGTAGTTTGCTTTCGTCGAAAGGTCTGATGCCGGGGTAGCGTGAATCTCCTGGATCATTGGAACACAAGCTGAACCCAATAAGTGAACACTCAAACCCTGGCCCGGAATCGCTCAACCCAGGCAGGAGGAATAGCTGAAAGTGGCTTGGAAATGAAAAAATCCCCCGAAATTGCCTTTTGAGCACTTTCGGAGGATGATCTATGGTCGGGCAGAGTGGATTCGAACCACCGACCGCCTGAACCCCATTCAGGTACGCTACCAGACTGCGCCACTGCCCGATCAGATTTGTGCAAGTCTTATAAAATAGTTGATTTCTTTCGGAGATGCCAAGTATTATTGAGACGTTTATACCGCTCTTGCTAAACAGACTCATTCTTTCGCTTTCTTCGGGCATCACTTTCGATTTTGCTCAGGCGACAGCCGCAATAATCCTGGCGGTAGATGCCCAATTCTTTACTGAGACGGACGCTTTCCAGAAATCCGTTTTTCTTCTTGAAATCATAGGGTACGTACTCTACGCCGAATTCTTCCCCGGCACGGACTCCTGCCTCGTTGAGCATGGCAATCTTTTTGTGTGGACTGACACTCATAACCGTTGTGAAACGTGGAAATCCGTTCTTTTTGCAGAACTCTGCGGTATCTCGAAGCCTCAGCCGAAAGCAGTGAGCGCAGCGTCGTCCACCCTCGGGAGTTTGGGTATGATCCGCAACGGCGGCTTCCCATGACTCGGGGCGATAGGCTGCGGAGGAGAACGGTACTCCGAATTCATCGGCAACCCGCCGGGCCTCCCCAAGACGCATCTCGTACTCGTCTGCCGGTTGAATATTCGGGTTGCTGAAAAAACAGTACAGTTTGTGGGTATCCTTGAGTGTCCCTACTACGTAGGCTTCGTCGGGTGCGCAGCAAATATGGAGGACAAGTTGTTCTCTGGGGGACATATAACTCACTACTATTATTTTTGAGCCTCGGCCCGGATCCACATGTGTTACGCCTTATTGAGCCCACTCCGTAGTGCCTCGGACACTGAGGGCCTTCGTCTGTTGAGAAACACCGAAGTGGCTTTCCATCCAAGGTATACGGCAGGCACAAAGATCAGCAGGGCAGTCGCCGTCATAAGGCCCCCAAAGAGGGCCGCAAGTAGCACCAACGCGGTGAAGGCTGCGATTCCTGCAACGAACAGTGATTTCTGAGCATACACTCGAAAAATGAACCGACGGTATTCCCCCGGTCGTTCCCCGAAAAATCTCAGAAGCCGTAATCCTTCCTGCGCATGCCGACCACGAAACCTTCGATGGCGTGACAGCTCATTCATCACGTCATTCCATCCCTTCGTTTCTACATACCGTTTCAAAAATGGAGTTACAAAGGCGTCGTGGCCCCGGTCGAGCATAATATCCGCCATGGGAGGAATCAGTTCTTTTTCTCCGGGCATGCACTTGTAGGCGAGATGCAGGTAGTGAAAAGCCTTAAGGTTCTTGCCTTGTTCCTGGTAGAAATCGGCGAGGAACCAGTAGTCCTCCATGCAATAGGGTTGTTCTTGTTTTATTACCCGGTGGACCAGCTCTTTCATTACATCGTATTGCTCGGATTCTCTCAAATGGTGATAGTAATCACGCATGATCTCCGGGTTTTCCGGCTCTAGTCGAAGAGCTTCGTCAAAGGCCGATCGAGCCTTTTCATTGTCTCCTCGTTCCGAATAGGCGATTCCCTTTACCCTGAGCGCCTCTGCATCAATGGGAGAGACGTCGAGCGCCTGGTTGGCAACTCGAATAGCCAGATCGGGTTTGCCGTTGTTGAGGTGAACATACGCGAGGTCGACATACCCTACCGGAGAATTCGGATAAAGTGTTATTGTGTCCCGGGCAAGCTTTTCGGCCTCGGTGGCCTCGTTGTTCTGCGAGAGGCAAAACACCAGACGAGAAAGAGTTCGGATATTGTTTGGCGATATCTTGAGGTAGTCCCGATAGAGCTTTATGCTTTTTTCCGGTTCTTCCATGAGGATAAAATGATCGGCGAGCAGATCACGCACTTCTTCGAAGCGAGGATTGATTTTGAGCGCCTTGGAAAAACAGGTTTCCGCGTTTTTGTGCTCACCGGCTCGTTCATAGGCAATGCCGATATTCCGCAACGCTTCGGGATTGTCGCTCAAAATATCGCGAGCCCCGGCAAATGTCTCGACAGCCTTGGCGAAGTTGCTGGTTTCCGTGTAGTACCATATAAGGGCATTCAGGACCAGATCGTTTTTCGGATGGAGTTCATGTGCTTTCGAGAGATACGGCCAGGCTTCGTTCATCCGTTCCAACTGGGTCTGCGCGTAGAACATGCCGAGAAGGCAATCAAGGTTGTCGCCTTCCGCTTCGAGACACCGCTCGAGATGCTCGACGGCCTTTTCCGGTTCGCCTCTTTCGGAATACAACCGTGAATACAGGAAATCGATTTCCCACTCATCCCTATAGATCTCGGCATAGCGATCAAGCAGTTTCAGTGCTTCCGCATCGAGACCGATATCGAGGTACTCCTGGATTTTCTCCACGAGTTCGGGTACATCAAGCCATTCGTCCATAGTAGCTCTGCTAAATTGGGTCACCTCTGAAGGGGAAAACTACGTTTCTACACTAAACAATATATATAAGGGTAGCGCAAATCTCGAATCGAATTTCCTCACGTGAATCGAGGTGAATGAATGGCTCAGCGGTCTGTTTCGGTTTGTTTATCCGGAAGTATGGGATCCAACCTTGGTGGGTATATCCGCAGCAGCAACTTCTCCAGTGCCCAGGAAAAGGAAAAACCGCCGGCGAATGCCAGGACGGCACTGCCAATCGCCGCGGGTGATTCCACCTGATTCGGAGCAACCACAGCCCAGATAATCAATGTGCCCGCAGAGGCGAGAATCGGCAACCCGAAAAGCAGTAATGCCGCCAGAGCCTCATTGACAACAAATCGGGTAAACCGCACTTTGATTCCCGGCGAAAGCGATTCACCACATTGAACAGGAAGCCACATTTTGCGGGCTCCAGGCTTGTCGGCGCAAGACGTACATCCTTTGCACCCCGATTTCGTATCGCATTCCGAAGGGGCAACTACAATGTGGGCCCTTTTCGGGGTGCACTCAAGGACGGTCGCATCCACGGCTTTCATCTCACCAAACGGCATTCAGTTCACCCAATCTCCGATCCGGTTACCGAGCACGGCCGGGGTATCGGCTATGCCGGCCTAGTACAAAACTGCCGGAATTCGGTCCACCACCGAACCTTTTCTCACATAAATACGGTCAATTCTCTGGGAAATTCCGCAGAGAATCTCATATCCGATCGTATCGGCATGATCGGCAACTTCATCCGGAGAGATCGTTTCGGATCCCTGTGTTCCGAACAGGACCGCTTCATCGCCCACCTTCACATCCGATTCGGCACCCAGGTCGACCATTACGTAGTCCATTGTCACCCGTCCGGCAATGGGATACCGATGCCCTCTGATCAGCACTTCGGCTCCATGACCACCGGCTCGTCGGGGATACCCATCCCCATATCCCGCCGCGATGGTCGCCAGTTTGGTTTTTCGTTCGGTGACATAGCATCCCCCATAGCTAACCGGAGTTCCCGCTTCGACTTCCTTCACCTTCACAACCGGTGCCCTGAAAGTTGCCACCGGCATCAATCCGGCCCCCAGCTCTCTCGAAGGATCGGGCCGACATCCGTAGAGCGCGATACCGGGGCGAACAAGCAGGCCGACCGGCAAGCCGGTTCGCAGAATTGCGGCACTGTTTGCGAAATGGACGAAGCGGGGGGTAATCCCGGCGGATGACAGTCGATCAAGGGATGTCTGGAATTGACTTTGTTGTTTATCTATTGAGGTGCTGTCCGGTTCGTCGGCGCATGCCAGGTGTGTAAAAACCCCGACAAATTCAAGTTGCTCTGAACCTACGGCAGCAATGAATTTATCCAGCTCGTCGGGTGAGATCCCCATGCGAGACATTCCAGTATCAATATTCAGATGAACCTTTGAGCGAAACGGGGTACACGCCAACTGCTCGGCTAAAGATATATCGTTTACTGTCAGGTGTACATTCTGCCCGGATGCCCATTCAGCTTCCGAGATACCGCATACCCCCAAAATAAGGACTGGAGACTCGATCCCGTTTTCCCGCAGACTTCGCGCCTCGACGGCGGAGGCGACCGCAAAAAAATCGACTCCCTTTTCCTCCAACACCCTGGCCGCCGGAACTGCTCCACAGCCATATCCGCAATCCTTAATTACCGCCAGAACGGCCGCCGATTCCGGTATGTTATTTCGGATAATGGAAAGATTCCGGACCAGAGCGTCCAGATCGACAATCAATTCGGAACGATTTGTATGAAATGGAATTTTCAAACGCCTGTCCTTAGAACTACAGAGTTTCGCCGCGAGCAGCCTGTCGACGCGCATCCCCGTTTTCTGTGCGATGCGCTGCAGGCGCCCGAGGAAAGCTCGGAGCAGTACGGCAAAGCCGAGTGACTCCGAGCTGCTCCAACGCAGAAGGAAGTATTCTTGACGTTACTGTTTGCCTCCCCGGATTCTCCGGGGAGGCAATGGTGTCGGGCCGAGGTCGCGATTCTGAATGAATCAGCTTTTTTCGGAACGCGTCTGGTCGATTATGGTCAAGAATTTCTTTGCGTTCTCTACGATGACCTCGTACTTTCCTTCTCGGGCCGATTTTTTGTCCACCAGTGCGGAACCCACTCCCAGTGCCGAGCATCCCGCGCGCATAAAATCGGCGGCCGTATTGAGATTAACCCCCCCGGTTGGTATAAATTCGATTTGCGGATAGGGCGCTTTCAAGGATTTGATGTACTTGGCGCCGCCTACTTCACCGCAGGGAAATACCTTGACGAAGTCGG
>CAZEMW010000195.1:4554-6857 GCA_964513105.1 uncultured Fibrobacterota bacterium | reverse complement strand
GTTCAGGGGTTCAAAATGTTTCGTTTGGTACCGAAGAGCACCCCGCGTGGGTTGATCTATGCATACTCAATCCCGACCGCAAAGATGTAGGTCGCAAGGATGGTGTTGATCGGGAAGTTCTCTATGATTTGCCTGGGGAACCGGTGTATCGATCAGGACCGATTCCGGTGGTGGAAGGAGCATTCGAAACAAAAACCCTTTTGCCGCGGCGGGTATCCTACGAGAATCCCGAGGTCCGACTGGTTGCCTACGCGTGGAATGATGCCGGAGCATTCGCCGGTGGTACTCGCGACGAAATCGTCTTTGTCGGGACTGACACCACACGCTCGATAGATTCCTGTCCTCCCGACATCACCTTGAAACTACTGGACGAGACGGGAATGGAGTGGCTGAAATCATCGCCACTCAACCCAACCGATGATGTCCCATCGGGAACGCTGCCCGCAACCGTTTCCATACTGGTTACCGATTCCAACGGCATCGATCTCTTTTCGGGAGGGCCGGGTGAGGGGGTTACCTTTGCGGTACCCGGCCAAGTTCCGCTTCGGAATCTCACCCGCAAGGATATGTCGGTTGAACGAACAAAAGACGGGTACCGCGGCACGGCGAAGATTCGCCTGACTGAAGACAGGCTTGAGCCGGGGCTTCATACACTGGTGGTAACCGCTCAGAACTATGTAGGATTGATTTCAAGGGATTCTCTTGTTTTCGAGGTCAGAGATACCGCGTACAATGAGTATCATCTTCAGTCGGTATTCAACTATCCAAATCCGGTTCGATTAGGGGAGACCACGAAATTCCTTTTTCACCCGAACCCCGGTATCGGCAATCCACAACATCGTCCTCGTTTCGACACCCGTATCAGGATCTACACTCTTTCCGGGCGCCCCGTGCGGATAATTGAAACATCCGGAGAAAGCTATGAGTGGGATTGTACCGACCAATTTGGGAACAAACTGAGTCCGAACACCTATCTCTATCGCGTTTCGGCTCGCGTTTCCAACGGAATGAGGCAATTTAAAACGAGCGGTATCAGGAAACTTGTCATCCATCCGCCCCGCTAGTGTGGCTTGGGACGGAAGAGACGATTCTTGTGTTGATGCGTTCCGCCATCCTGCGGGCACTCGCAATACCCCGATGTCCAAGTCCGTAATAAAAAGGATTTGTTGTGCCGATAAGGGGATACGGGGTGCTATGCAATTCAGGAAAATGCGGATGTCAAAACTACCGGTCGTTTTTAGTGTAGTCGCCTTGTTGGCGGCCGTTTCGGCGGCATCGATACGGGTGACGCACAGCTCTGCCGAGCGGCTTACGTTCGTTTATGAGCTGGATACGGTACAAACAGGTGAGGTGGCGGGCGCCGGGGGCCTCTATTCCTACATTACGGTCAATGGAATAGAAGGTGTTGCCAATCCGCTTCAGGCATATCCTCTTCCGCTTCTGCCCTTCCATGTCGGTGTTCCTCAGTCGGGAGACCTCATCGTGGAGTTTTCCGTTGAGAGCCGGCGTACCATCAAACTCACTCATCCCCTGCCTCCGCTTGAAAAAAGTGGTGATTCATCCCTCCAATTCAGGTCTGAATGGCTTTCGGAACCACAGTATGTCTATTTACGAGGTTTGCGAGCCGCCCAACTGACAGCGGTCCTTGGACGGTATAATGCGCAAACAAATACTGTCTCACTGCCGGAGCGAGCTGTATGCACCATTCATTTTCCGCCTTCGGTATCGAGTACGCCACGTCCCTTCGGCGGTGATTACGAGTCCATGGTCAAGGGGCTTATCCTGAACTATGAGACGGCAAAGCAGTGGGGAGCGAGGGTACGGGGTCTATCGCGGTCCCGGTCGACCGAATCTCACCCGCTGACGAATGGAACGGTAGCATACTTCACCCGGGGCGACGGGCACGACGGGTTGAGGGAGACCACGATAGACGAAAACGGGATGATACGATTGGACGGCGCACAAATTCGGGACGTACTGGGCTCGATACCTGTCGAATCGGTTGCACTTTTCGCCTCAAAAAAAGGCGTGCTCGAAGAGCAAGTTCCCGAGTTCGGCGCGATTCCGACCGGCGTAGTCGAGATTCCGCTCATTCGAAAAGACAATAACAGCAATAGCCGAGTAGATGCCGGCGATGAGTTTTTCGCGTATGTTACCGGACCGTCGGACTGGAAATCGCGTCCCAATGGGGATGGTTTCGAGTTCGAAATTGATCCTTATGAAATTCACCGGTACTACTGGGTGGGGAAGAAAACGGTCGGAAACGGAATCCCGTTGAGTGAGTTTACCCAACCGACTCCTCA
>CAZEMW010000195.1:0-4544 GCA_964513105.1 uncultured Fibrobacterota bacterium | reverse complement strand
CGTGCCCGACGGAATTTATCTTCGAAAATTTAGCGGCATTCAGTCGGGCTATGAAGGCGGAACGGCCTGGTTCTGGCGAAAACTGACGCATTATGCCGGCATTTTCGAACAAAGCCTCCCCTTGACGAATGTCGACACATCGGTGCTCTGCTCCTTGAGGGTATCTTCCGGCCGACCAATAGGGGGCTATGGACTGGAATTCATTATCAACGGTCAGTCTATCTGCAACTCGGCATGTCGGTTCGACAGTTGGACCACCTTTACGGCGGATGGTGAGGACAAACCCAGATTCAGAATAGAGTTTACCGATGAAAGCGGCACAAGGACCTCGTACGCGGAAATGGAGGACATAGAGGTTCGCTATCGTAAGCGTCTCGATATGGCCGGTCTGGATGAACTCTGGATTCCTTCGGTCGGTGGAAATGAAATCGTGGGGTATCGACTGGAAGGTATCTCCGGGAAGACATTCCTCTTGAGAGTTCCGGAAGACGAGTCGAAGATGAGTATTGTTGCGGTATTGAATGGAGGCGAAGACAGCTACACGTGGTACGACACCGCTGGTCTCGGCGTGCGATATTTCGCGGCCCGTGAATCGTCGATAGAGGATGTTCAGTCTTTTCGTACGGTGTTTCGACGTATGGATGTCGGCAAGGAACTCACAAAACCACGCAGACCCGGGAATACGGCTGATCTGGTGATCATTGCACCCGAAGATTTTGTCGACGAAGGTGTTCGGTTGGCGGAACACAAAGAATCCATCGGCAGATTTACCCATGCTCGGGTGGTTAAGAATGACGATATTTACCGGGAATTCTCAGGGGGGAGAGCTGATCCGAGTGCTGTTCGAAACTTTCTTGCATACGCCTCCCGCCACTGGCAGATTGCTCCCGAGTATGTCATTTTTCTCGGTAACGGTCACTGGGACTACAAACAATACACCACACGTGAACCGATTCATGTGCTCACGTACCAATATCGTGATAAGTGTATTGAAGACTTTTTTGTTACCATTGACCCAAACGAAAACGGCTCCCGAAATTCTTCGATGCCCGACCTTTTCATCGGCAGAATTCCCTCTCGCTCTGTTTCCGAGACAAAAGCCGTTGTAGACAAAATAATTGAGTATGAAGGCGAAGGTGCCGACTGGGGAGCCTGGCGAAATCGTGTCTTGATGGTGGCCGACGACGACCAGCAGGGCCCCGATCTGGACAGAATTGTGCTGAGCTCTCCTCACCACAGCTCTTCCGAAGAGGTCGAATCGGCAATTCTGACAAGACGTCCTTCGGCCGATATTGACAGATTGTACCTCTACGAATATCCGTGGAATGAATTCTGGGAAAAACCACAGGCCAAACAGGCTCTGATAGATAAACTGAACGCAGGTGTTGGTTTCGTCAATTTCTTCGGCCACGGCTCCGACGTGCTTTGGGCCGATGAGCACATTTTCAAGGTGGAAACAATCGGAGCCCTGCGACAGGACAGCAAGCGGT
This sequence comes from uncultured Fibrobacterota bacterium, assembly GCA_964513105.1. Classification (GTDB taxonomy): domain Bacteria; phylum Fibrobacterota; class Chitinivibrionia; order Chitinivibrionales; family CAYFVL01; genus CAYFVL01. The sequence continues at coordinate 3,054 of CAZEMW010000195.1, read as the reverse complement.
ATTCGGTTTTCACCTCATTTTCCTGTTCGGTAGGGCGTTTCGACATACCCGACCATACGTCATTGTCCGACGCCCTGGTGACCAGCGAGGGACGTGGTGCAATAGCATCCATTGCGAGCAGTCGCAAAGCATATGCCGGAGCAAATACCAGACTGGCGGTTGCGTTTTATGATACGCTGTTTGCCGAATCAGGATTCAGATCGCTGGGAGTTGCTTACGCGCGGGCGAAGGCTGAACTGGGAGGCGATGAGAACAAGAAAGCTTACTGTTTGCTGGGGGACCCCACGCTGCGCTGCGGGCCGTTCAGCGATTCGGTCGCTTTAGAGTTCTTTGCGGGAGAAGAGGAAAAGCCTCTTGATACCTTGAAAGCCCTGCAAAGAGTCAGGATCCGCGGAAAAGTCATTCGTAACAGTGTCCTGAACCCGAATTTCGGGACGGAGCAGGAGCCTGCGTGGGTTGAGATTGTTATGAGCAATCCGCCTCGAAAAGATGTCTCGCGCAAAGACGGGAGCTCTCGCGAAGTAACCTATGATCTTCCGGGTCTCGAGATTTATCGAAGCGGACCGGTCAAAATAAGGAACGGGCAGTTTGAGTTGGACGCGCTTATGCCCAAACGGGTCATCTATGATAACCCAAACGGAGAACTTCGGGCCTATGCCTACTCCGATGTCCGTCTGGCTGGGGGGTACAAGAGCGGCTATGTTTTTCATGGTACCGCGCCTTTTGTTGCTGAAGACACCGTGGGACCTTCGATACGGGTACGACCGTTGTACGGAACCGCGGGCAATTGGAATTCCAAATGGAATACTTCCGCAAGCTTTGACGACAAAATCGTGTGTGCGTTTCCGGTTAACCTGGAGATGGTGGTAGCCGATGAGAGCGGCATCGATCTCACCTCCAATGCTCCGGGGGAGGGGGTTACCTACAGCATTCCCGGCGAAATACCGGTTCGCAATGTGCTGCAGTCGGAAATGAAAATTGAGCCGAATGCGGACGGCCTGTATGAGGGAACCGCGCAAATACGGCTGGACCGGCGTGAGCTCGAGCCGGGGATCTATACATTGCACGTCTCAGCACAGGATCTTATCGGAATGGTGAGCACTAAATCGATTCAACTGGAAGTAACCGACTCTGTGGAGTCGGATTTCAGACTTGGTCATGTATTCAACTACCCCAACCCGGTCCGTATGGGAAGTAAGACCAAGTTCTTCCTTTTCCACTCGGGAACCGGAGACGACGATTACTTCAACTATCTTGATCAGGTACAAGCCCGGATCAAGATATACACGCTCTCAGGAAAGCCTGTTAGAATAATTGAAAATGCGTCAAACGAGCAGGAATGGGATTGTACCGATCAGTTCGGCAATCGACTGAGTCCCAACACGTACCTGTACAAGGTGGAGGCATGGATGCCGCTTCGACCCGACACAAATGCTGAGAGTGAGATCCGCAAACTGGTAATCCACCCTCCCAGATGATCGGTCAGGGCTGTTCTCGTTCTTTCGCAAGAAGTTCTTCGAATGCCCGGAGTACCGATTGTAGCCCTTCGCCGGTTACCGACGATAGTGACACCCAGCCGTCGGGTACCTTTTTGGTGTGATCCGGCCCGAGAATGTCGGATTTGGATAGAATGAAGCATTTCGGTTTGCCGGCCAGAGCCGGGCTGTAGTGCGCAAGCTCCTCAAGCAGCGCTTCGGCATCCTGCTGCGGAGTATCCGAGTCCGCCTCAACAAGAACTGCGAGAACGCGGGTGCGTTCGATGTGTCGAAGAAATCGAATACCCAGGCCCTTGCCCGTGTGCGCACCTTCGATCAGACCCGGGATGTCGGCAACAACATACGACTCATACCCGGACGAGAATTTGACTATACCCAGATTTGGTTCGGTGGTGGTAAACGGATAGTCGGCGATCTTCGGTCGAGCCTTGGAGATGCGGGAGAGAAAGGTGGATTTTCCGGCGTTTGGTCTTCCCACCAGGCCGATATCCGCAAGAACTTTCAGCTCGAGTCTCAGCTTTTGCTCTTCACCCGGCTTTCCTTCTTGTGCACGTTCCGGATTTGGATTTCGCAGAGAAACCAGGGCCGCATTCCCTTTCCCGCCTCGTCCACCGCGGGCCACAATGTACCGGCTTCCGTCTTCGGAGAAATCATGGAGAACCGAGCCGTTTTCGGCATCATAGACAATAGTCCCCACCGGTACCTGTACGACAACATCCGCGCCGTTTGCACCGTCTTTGGTTGATCCTTTACCGTGGGTTCCTCGGTCGGCTTTGTAGGCTTTTCGGTAGGCAACATCCTGAAGGGTATGGAGCTGCGAAGACGCCTCCATAACCACATGTCCGCCTCTGCCGCCGCTCCCACCGCTTGGACGTCCACGGGGCTTGTATTTCTGGCGGTCGTGTGCATAGCACCCGTTCCCGCCGTCGCCGGCTTTCACTCTAATTACGGTTTCGTCAATAAACATAACAGGAACACAATCGCTCTCTCTGAAGTTCATAGCACCGGCGGAAGGAATGGGGCAACGGTGTTGTACTCTGAACGCCGACGGAATCGGCAACTGTTTTCATGGTATGAAAAACGGAAGCAATCACCGCGGGATTGCTTCCGGAAAATCGAATACTCCGCTTCTCAGCTCGACGATTTTGAGGACGAACTGGAGGAGGGTTTCGACGAAGAATCGCTTTTCGTGTTTTTCTTGTTTTTAGAATCGCTCGAAGAACCCGTTTTCTCCGAATCCTTTTTTGCCGCCTGCTTGTAGTTTTCTGACCGGTAATCGGTTAGATAAAAACCGCTTCCTTTGAAAAGAAAACCGGCTCCCGGCGACAACAGACGACGAACTTTTCCGCCACACTCCGCATTTTTGCATTCGGTGAGCGGTTCGGCTGTGATGCTCTGGAACTCCTCAAAGATATTCCCACACTTCTCGCATTCATACTCATACGTCGGCATGGATACGAACTCCTGAATAACTGGTTGAAAGCTTCATGAAACCGTATAAAATACGATTTGCCTCGAAGGTTCTGCATTTTTCCAGATTCCGGGCGACGAATAGAGC
>CAZEMW010000194.1:2555-6860 GCA_964513105.1 uncultured Fibrobacterota bacterium | reverse complement strand
CACATCCTGGACCGTCTTTACGTGGATTCCGTATCGGGCAATGGCGTCGCGATCGATCTCGATCTCAAGATACGGTTTGCCCACAATCCTGTCGGCGTACACGGCCGCGGCTTCCACCGAAGGGACCTCTTTGAGATATTTCTCCAGCCCTATTCCAAACTTCTCGATAGTAGCCAAATCGGGCCCATGCACCTTGATACCCATGGGAGCACGCATTCCGCTTTGGAGCATAACTATGCGAGCGGCAATAGGTTGCAGCTTCGGAGCGGCAGTAACCCCGAGTACCTGAGCCTTCTCCACCACCTCGTCCCAGATATCGTCGGCTTCCGTGATATGGTCGCGCCATTGTCGGTACGGTCTCCCGCGCTGATCGGGAATCAGCTCTCCGTCCTCGTCTCGTGCAAATTCGCCGTTCTTTCGATCGTAGCGAAACCGCATCCTGGAGCCGTCTTCGTCAAGAATGTATTCCGGCTTGATGTTTATAATTGTCTCGATCATAGAAACCGGTGCAGGATCCAACGGGCTCTCCACTCGCCCCAATTTCCCCACCGCACTTTCGACTTCGGGGATGTTGGTGATTGCTCTATCTTGAACCGCGAGAATGTCTTGCACCTCCCCAATCGAGGCATGGGTCTTTGTCGTCGGCATGTAGAGGTATGAGCCCTCGTCCAATGGCGGCATGAATTCCTTCCCCAGTCCGGGAAATGCATGCGCCACCTTGGAGACAACCGGAACCCTGTATGCCGACTGCGGTACGAAAAAGAACACCTTGGCGAAGCCCAACCAGATCGTAACTCCCAGAAGGACAATGCCTAACACCGGTATCAGAAACGCTGGTTTGTGATCGAGAAAGTAGGTGAGGATTGTCGTGTAGTATTTCACGAACAGATGGGCCAACCCCAGAAGACCGCCTACCGTCAGTATCACGAAAAGGAAGTTGAGGACCAGTGAGCGGTGCGCTCCCAGAGGAAGCCAATCACCCGCCAGAAGTACGCCAATCGTGGCAACCACCAACCCATTTGCGATCAAAGGTAGCTTATTTCTCCAATTTTCAGGTACATACGAGGATATCAGTCCTCGAACCCCGGTCACTATGACAATCATACCAAGCCACCAGGCAAATCCGATCCATATCCCGATCCCGGCCAGGATAAGTAGTATCGGAGCAGCGAGCCTCAGCTTGCCGCCGAGAAACCGTTTGCGTCTGAACCCAAAGACCAGGTGGAGTGCGGGAGGAAGAAGGGTTAAGGCTATGAGAATTGAAGCAATTAGCGCAAACGTCTTGGTATAGGCAAGCGGCTTGAACAGCTTTCCCTCCGCGGCTTCCATGGTGAACACCGGAAGGAAACTGACTACCGTTGTGAGAACGGCCGTGAGGATAGCTCCCCCCACCTCCGACGATGCACGGAATATGACTTCTTTACGATCCTCGTTTGGAGACGAAGAGGCTAAGTGTTTGAGAACGTTTTCACTTAGCACAATTCCCATGTCCACAATTGTGCCGATCGCGATGGCAATACCCGAGAGCGAAACGATATTCGCATCCACCCCGAACACTCTCATGCCGATGAAGCTCATCAGAACCGCAACAGGCAAAACCGCCGATATAACCAGTGAACTCCCAAGGTTGTTCACCATGATGAGCACCACCAGTACGGTAATGAGGATTTCCAGATAAATGGCGGTGTTGAGAGTACCGAGGGTCTCCTTTATCAGGCCGGCCCGATCATAAAATGGAACAATGGTGACCTTAGATACCCTGCCGTCCGACAATGTCTTAGATGGAAGACCCGAAGAGATTTCTCCGATTTTGTGTTTTACGTTTTTGATGACTTCCAGGGGGTTCTCACCATATCTGGTCACCACCACTCCGCCGACGACCTCTGCCCCTTCCTTGTCGAGAACACCACGTCTGAGAGCCGGTCCAATGCCGACTTTGGCCACCTGTCCAATCGTTATTGGAACATTATCTTCAACCCGAATCACTGTCTTCTCAAGGTCTTCAACCGCTTTCACGAACCCGACACCACGTATCACATACTCAACACTGTTGATCTCTATCGTCCGGGCACCGACATCGAGGTTACTCATACGAACGGCATTGTACATTTGCTCGAGTGAAACCCCGTAAGTCCTCATAGCATCAGGATCTACGTCAATCTGGTACTCCTTTACGTACCCCCCGACGGACGCCACTTCCGAGACGCCTTCCGCCGACATAAGTCCATATTTCACATAGTAATCCTGAATCGTCCGCAGCTCCTCAAGCCCCCAGCCGCCAATCGGCTCTCCATTCTCATCCCGACCTTCGAGCGTATACCAGAACACCTGTCCCAGAGCAGTGGCATCCGGTCCCATCATGGGACGTACCCCCTCGGGCAAGGTTCCCGGCGGCAGAGATCCGAGTTTCTCCAGAATTCTGCTCCGCGACCAATAAAACTCCACATTCTCCTCAAAAACGACGTAAATGCTTGAGAAGCCGAACATTGAGAAGCTCCGTACCGTCTTCACGCCCGGCACGCCCAGCAGCGAAACCGTCAGCGGATACGTCACTTGATCTTCGATGTCCTGCGGACTTCTTCCTTGCCAGCGGGTAAACACAATCTGTTGATTTTCCCCGATATCGGGAATTGCATCCACCGGGACCGGATCCCGCATCAGCCAGTCCATATCCCATTCAAACGGGGCCACCATCAACCCCCAGAGAATGAACCCCGCCGCCAGGAGAAGAGCCACCAGTCTATTGTCCAGAAAGAATCGTATGAACTTGCCAATCACTGCGTACACCCCTTCTCAGGTTTCCAAGAACTTACCTGCCTACAGGAACTGTTCTTTTGCGATCTCAAGTGCCCATTGGGCGGTCACCTCTGCACAGATTACCGGGCTACCTTGATTCATAGGTTTCCTTAATCTCACCGCATCGAAGCATACTCGCTCCGAAATAGGGATTCGAAATCTGCTTGTCCGTCTGCAGCCAGTAGGCTCCTTTATCGTTGAATGCCATCGGACAGTACGCCAGGTAATGCTCTCCCCGTTCGGCATGGCCGTAGTGTTCCTCCAGAATAATTACCTGAACCGAGAGCTTCCCGAAGATTTCACGAGCCTGCTCAAACGTTTTCGCCGCATCGAGCTCGACAAGAGCCGCACCGATCTCACCTTTTGCCGATCGCCAGGTTTTGTAGGCTTCCCCAATTGGTGCCTCGACCTCCTCAACGGCGTCACCAAGTGCCGCCATGGACGTTTTTGCCTTTTCCAGGCTGTCGGCGGCCAGAGCCTCGGATGCTCCAATATAGGAATTATAGACCGGTTTCAGTGCCCGAAGGAAGCTTTCGCTTACTTTGCCGGTCGGCAGGTCCGGCACCTGAAGTCCGCCAAGTACATCGGGCTGTCCCTGTGGTTTCCCCGCAAGACGTTCCTCACCCGGACTCATCATCGACGGCCTTGCCCTGATCTGGAGTTCGCCGTCTATCTTGAACGCACCATTGACCACCACCCGTTCACCTTCGGCCAACCCGTCTCGTACGATGTAATGATCTCCGACCCTCGGGCCAAGGAGAACGATTCTGCCTTCATAGGTCGGCTTTTCCGTGTCCTCGATCTCCACGTACACGACCGCTCGTCTCCCGGTAAACAGTGGAGCGGTTGCGGGAATCAGAAGCGGAGCGGACTCTTCAAGGCCCGAAGTTACATATCCCAGCTCTTCGGCAGGAACCAGCGGCATGCCGCACACATCACAAGTTCCGGGACCGTCTTTCACCACCTGCGGATGCATCGGGCTGATCCATTTGCCTTTAAGGGATTCATTGGCAACGCCTCCTTCTCCGGCGACCTCGACCCGAACCACCGCTCGGACAAACATCGCCGGCTTGAGCCGCATAGCCTTGTTGTCCGCGATGACGCGTACATTCACCGTCCGGGATCGCGGATCGACTACCGGGTCAATGAAAGAAATCGTCCCGCTGAAAGTCTCACCCGGATAGGCCTCGACATAAAAGTCGACTTTCTGACCGAGCCTCAGCCACGGCAGATCCGATTCGTACGCATCCAAGATAACCCACAGCTTTCCTAAATCCGCTATCTCAAAAAGCGGAGTGCCGGTCTGGACATAGGTTCCCTCGCTAACCTTTTTCTCAACGACGACTCCCGCCTGACGAGCCCTGATTGTCATATGATCGGATGCCGTTCCTCGTTCGAGAATCCGATTTACTTCGCGTTCGCTGAACCCCAGGAGCCTTAGTTTCTCCTTTGCCGCGGAAAAGGTTCGGTTCGCACTTCTCCGAACCAGCTCCGACGCACCGTCTCCCA
>CAZEMW010000194.1:0-2545 GCA_964513105.1 uncultured Fibrobacterota bacterium | reverse complement strand
AATCGGTCGGCGGTCTGGGAAGCCTCGATGAGCTCTCTTTGCAGCGACAGTAGCTCCGGACTATACACGCGGGCAAGATGGTCCCCAAGCTTCACGGGCACACCGGTATAATCGACATACAGCCGATCGATTCTCCCCGCAACCCGTGCCGTTATCATTTCTACCCGGGTTTCATCGAGCTCAATTTTTCCCGACAGACGAATGTCGGTTTGCGCATTGCGACGGACCACGGGAACGGTACGAATTCCGGCCAGAGCTTTTGCGCTTTCCGACATGGTCAGTCGCGGAACCCCTTCATCTCCTTCGTCGCCGGCCTCCAACGGAATCAGATCCATAAAACAGATCGGACACTGCCCCTCTTTCGGCATTTTGATCTGAGGATGCATGGAACAGGTCCATACCGTTTTCTCGGCTGTCCCGGCCACCTCTCCAGAATGATCATGACCGGAATGAAGATCACCTTCGGCGGCCCCCGACTTGTCGGAAGTGCCGACCTGTGTGCCCACGAAAAACACAACTGCCAGGATTAGGATTCCCATTCCGTATCTGACGGATCGTCGTGATAAGAGAGACTGCAGCTTCATTGATTCCCCGTCCTTTCACTCAGATATTTGTATCCCAGACAGCAGATGACAATTTCCCCCGCCAGACTTTCCCGTCGCTCGATTTGCTCAACACGCTGAACCTCCAGATCGAGAAGCATGCGTTGTGCATCCAGAAAATCCAATACGGAAACCCGGGCATTTGCGTATCCCTCCTCGACCACGCCGAGAGTCTGTTTTGCTGTAGGTATAAGCGATTCCTCAAGTACTTTGATTCTTCTGACCGCATCCTCATAGGAATGAAACAACATTCGAACTTCGGCGGTCAACTCGGTTTTCTCAAGCTCCAACTCCGCCTTTGCCTTATCGAGTCGCGATGCCGCCGCACTGCGATCGGCCGACTTGCTCCATGCCCAGAGAGGCACCGCTACTCCGGCACCGACACTCCATGATGATTTCCCATTCGCATCCGGAGGAACGGCCGTCTCCAAGGGGTCTCTGTCCGCACCGGGATCGTACTCGGCACTAAGCTTGAGCGATGGTCCAAACGCATTTGTTGCAACCGACAAAGAGTTTTTTGCTCTTTCAACCCCGAATTCCGCAGCCCGGACCTCGGGGTTCTGTAACACGGCCATATCGACTGCGGTCTCAATATCGTCCGGAACAGGCAAAAACGGCATCGAATCGGGGAATGGGGCATCGACACGGGTATTCATCAGACGTCCGAGTTCATCTCTGATTCTTTCTCCCTCCGATTCCAGCTTCTTGATATCGTCTTCAAGAACGGCCATTTCGAGCTGAACTTTCAAGAGGGCGCTCTGAGGATATCTCCCTACCGCATAATCGGATGCCAGAACCGTGGACATCTGCTCAAGGAGATCCAGAGATGCCCGGGTGTACTGAATCGACTTGCCGACCGAGAAGAGCTCGGCATATGCAACTCGAATCTGTTGAACGACCATATCTTCCGCAGTCGTGAGGAGCGCGACTTCACGCTCGTAAGCGGCACCTGCTTCACCGTGCTTTGCAGCGATGGAGCCGGGCCATGGGATCGTCTGGCTAACGCCGATTTTACCTGCGGATGGAAACGAACGTACGGGAAATCCCGCCGAAACAACCGGATCCGGTATGTCTACTGTTGCCCTGATCTCGTTTCGTGCCGCTTCGACATTTGCGCGACGGGTCCGAAGGTCCGGATTATGTTTCACGGCATATTCGATATACCCTCCAAGGCTATGATCGAAAGCGGCATTTCCGCTCTGCTCCTGACCGACTGCCGTAAAGATCGAAACAATCGCTACACACACACCGATCAAGAGAATACATCCCGACGGTCGCAATCTCCCGAATGATGAACCCACACTTTGACTCATTGATCAGTCCTTCCAATTACCGCCGATTCGGTGCATCGGATTACTCATACCGATTCGACGTAAACACCGGACTTGTAGTTACTTTTGCCTGCATCCCCTGTTCCTAAGCAAATTTCGCGCAAAAGCAGTTGCACCGAGCCGGCCCGGTGCAACCAGAATCCAGTTAAATCGACTCGAGCCGCACCCCCTTCTCTTCCAGCTTCTGGAGATATTTTGCGGGATTCGCTTTGAAGGTGTTTATGCAGCCTTCGCAGCAGAAGTACACACGCTTCCCTTCGTAATCGGCGTACACGGTCTTCTTTATCGGGGAACCCATAACGGGACACGTCTCCTGAGGCACCGTTTCCGAGACCTGCTCGATATGTTCGCCCTTTTCCTCAAGGATCTTGATGTACTTAGCGGGATTCTCTTTGAAGGGTTTGCGGCACCCCTCACAGCAGAAATAAACGCGCTGTCCATTATGATCCTCAAAAAGCTCTTTGTTCACCGCTCCCCCCATAACAGGGCACGTCTTCTGCGCGGGCGCCTGTTCGACCTCCACGCCGGCTTCCTGAGCATGATCATGCCCGTGGTGGCCGTGAGAGCCTCCCGCATGGGCCTTATCACCGGAGAATGCGGCTACAGACATAA
>CAZEMW010000193.1:0-6908 GCA_964513105.1 uncultured Fibrobacterota bacterium | reverse complement strand
GATCGTGCAACAGCTTACGCAGAATGCCGTGAGTCGGCTGCGAAACTTGGGCTAAACCTTTTGTGCTTTCCCATCATCCATGGCGCAGTTTCCGTGAAAAACAGCGCCTTCGTTGATCACAAGATCACGCGCACGAATATCGCCTACAAGAGATGCTTTGGCCTGCAATTCGACACGGTCTTCTACCGACAGATTTCCTACAATTCTGCCGCCCACCAGTGCACTTTTTGCCGTTACATCGGCTTCGACAAGCCCTGATGGCCCAACCGTGAGTTCTTCTGTTGTTTCTACTTTGCCCTTGATCTTACCGTCAATTCGAATATCATGGGGTACCGAGAGCGTTCCCTCAAAGACGGTTCCTTCACCCAGCACCGTGAACTGACCCTTACCGTTCCCTTTTCCCATGACCGTTGTTCTCCCTTGCTAATTTTGCGATCGCAAAAATTCATGGTTGATATTGTACCATTCGGAGTCGATTTTGTGGACATTCGAATCCCCTGTGCCCCGAGATACCCTTGGCGATGTCCTCCTCCCGGGGCTCAAGAATCCCGACTTCGTTACTCATTCTCTGAATACTTAGTGCCTGTCCGGAAACACCCGTTCATCGAGTCCCGAATTAACTTCGGGAAGATGAACCCCTGTTTCCGGTCGAAAACGGGCACCTTCCCGAAAAAAATCGGGACTCGGCGTCCGTTTCCGAGGGTTTTCGGACAGGCACATGTGTGGCGACCAACAATTGCCAAGAATTAATGCGGGCGATTCTCCGGCCCGAAACATACCTTTTACGTCAACCACTACATAGGCGCCGACGTTCCAACGATGTATTTCATCGGATCAACCGGTTCTTCACCTTTCAGGACTTCAAAATGAAGGTGAGGGCCGGATGAGCGCCCTGTATTCCCTACCAGAGCGATCGCTTGCCCCCGCTCAACGTGATCTCCTTCGGAGACCAGTATTTGAGAGCAATGTCCATATCGGGTTGCGAAATCAAAACTGTGTTTCACGGTTACCATGAGTCCGAAGTACTTATCATTGATAACAGCATCGATAATCCCGGGAGCGGCCGCCCGAATGAGCGACCCCTCGGCCGCCGCGAAGTCCACGCCGGGATGACTTCGCCCCAGTATGGTATCTTCAACCATAAACCCCTTTGTCACCCAGCCTTCGACAGGCTGGATGTTTGGGACAGCCGCCATAATTTGTTCGGGTGGGGCATTTGCGAGGGCAAGGTCCTTGTATGCAGCGGAGAGCCCGAATCGCTCGACCTCAAGTTCCCGATCGGTGTTGTCATCCAGCAAAGAGGGACCTGCCACCTTCTCTGAGGGGGCGGTGGGCGCGGGGATAATCGACTCATCGGTAAGCGTTGCTATTCGACGAAGATACTGACTCAGGACTTCAATATTCTCAACCTTACGCACAGCAAGAAGAAGTTTCCGATTGTCGTCCCGAAGCTGCTCGTTTTCATGGCGCAGAGAATTTATCAATTGAAGTTTCAGTGCTATTTCGCCTGTCTTGAGCAGCAAGGCGGCCAAACCAGCCGTAAAAACAACTATGCAGAAAACTGCTGCCCAAATGAGGTATTTATTAATGTGAACCGATACGGTCTTGCCGCTGTCGCCGGGTATAAACAGCAGCGTAAATCGGTGGTTTTTTGTTTTCTTTTTCATCTGATCAAAAGGCTCTCGGCACCGGATATATCAACCAATTATCATATCCAGTATACGATTAAGGTCTTCGGTTCCGTAGAAAGATATCTCAACCGCGCCTTTCCCGTCCGGTTTGCCGCTGATTTTCACCGCGGTACCGAATTTGTAACGAAGTTTTTCTACAACATCGTTGAGATTGGGATCGGAGTGCGCGGAATCAGGCTTCTTTTTAGTCCGAGCAGGCTTTTGTTTCTGCATCTCCCGTTCAACGTCGCGCACCGATAGATTTTCCTTTACGATGCGCTCGGCCATTCGGTTCCTGAAGTCCTCGCCGTCTATTGACAAAAGCGATCTTGCGTGTCCCATTGTCAACTCACCGGTTCGGACTTTCTGCTGAAGGTCGGACGACAGCTTGAGCAATCGAAGGCTATTGGTGACCGCACTTCTGCTTTTGCCCACTCGTTTCGAGAGTTCTTCATGCGATAAGCCACAATCGGCCATGAGCTTGCTGTAGGCGTGAGCTTTTTCAATCTCATTGAGGTCTTCTCGTTGGATATTCTCAACGAGAGCCATTTCCAGCATTTCACGATCGGTAATCTCTTCCTTTACCAGACAGGGCACTTTGTCGTATTCAAGCAGTCCCATCGCCCGAAAGCGCCGTTCGCCGGATATTATCTCATACCCATCGGTGCACTTCCGAAGCACGACCGGCTGAAGAAGGCCCTGGTTTTGAATACTGTCCGCGAGCCCCCGTATCTCCTCGTCGTCGAAGTCTACTCTGGGTTGATACGGGTTTGTTCTCACCTGATCGCGAGGAACATATGATATTACCCCATTACCGCCGTATTGCGATCCTTCTCTTGAGACATCGGGTTCTTCAGGCTCGACAGGTATCAGGTTAGATAATCCTCTTCCCAGTGCTCGTCTCTTTCTTGGTTTCTGATTAGCCATTCTGCATTATTTCCTTTGCAAGTGCCAGGTAGCTTTCCGAACCCGACGACATAATATCATAGAGAATAATCGGTTTTCCGAATGAAGGTGCTTCCGAGAGACGGACATTTCGTGGTATCATGCTGTTGAAGACTTTTCCGGAAAAACAGGCACGCACGTCTTCAACCACCTGGCGTGACAAATTAAGTCTGTTGTCATACATGGTCATGAGTACACCTTCGATGACCAGGGCTGTATTAAGGTTTTTCTGAACAAGACGAATAGTATTGAGAAGTTCGGCAAGTCCTTCAAGCGCATAGTACTCACATTGTATCGGGATGAGGACCGAGTCGGTAGCGGTAAGAACATTAACCGTGAGAAGACCCAACGAAGGCGGCGTATCGATTATTATGTAGGAGTATTTTTCGGTCATCGGTCGTACCGCTCCGGCAAGCCGCTTTTCACGCGCTATAACATTTACCAGCTCAATTTCGGCTCCCGCGAGATCCACACTGGAAGGGGCGATATCCAGGTACTGAATTTGCTCACTCGATATCGCAATATCTTCGATGGTTATCGTCTCTCCCTTCCGCTTTCTCTGGGTCAACACATCATAGATAGAATATTCCGGTTCATCTTTGTCCAGCCCAATGCCCGTTGTAGCATTGCATTGAGGATCCATATCTATGAGGAGCGTTTTGTGCTCGGCAGCGGCGAGGCTTGCCGCCAAATTGATTGCGGTGGTTGTCTTTCCAACGCCACCCTTCTGGTTACATACTGCAATGACTTTTCCCAAGGCACCCCCAATGTTATCAACAGATTATCAACACTGTGACAACATTTCTATTCGGTATTCTTGATCGTTTAAAATCAATGACTTACTTATACTATCCGTTATGAAATACAATGATGTACCAGCATCAACCAGTTGTGTCTCAAGATCCACGCACAACTTATCCACATAGTATGGGGATAACTTTGTCAGGAAATTTTACAATCCGCCGTGCATTCCGTGCCGGATGGGGAGAAGAAGGTCCGTGCAACCATCTTTGAATCGTAGATGATTTTGTGACTGGCAAATGCTTGTCTTAATCTTCCGAAAGCCACCGGTTCACTCCGATTAGGCTTAATGAACAGGTGATTTTCCGCCGGATCCCGGCATTATCCAACAATATAGTACGTTCACGGGAAGACAATAACCATCAACAAAGCGAGAGCGAAACCAGATTTAGTCCCTGGATCTGATTGGCAAGATCGTATTCGGCAATCTCCGATATTCTGACCCCGTCCTTTTGCCTATTAGTGGTTATCTGATCAAGCTCTTTGGCAAATTGCTTTGCCTTAAACGTATACATTTTCCCATCTTTTACAAGAAATTTTTTTGCTGTTTGTGAAAAATGAATGAGTGAGGCATACCCCCGGCTCACAACATAATCATACTTTTGGCCGTCAAGTTTCTCGCACCGATCGGGGAATACCTTTATATTCTCAAGTTCAACTACTTGTCTTACCTCATTGAGAAATGAGCTCTTTTTTTTGTTTGATTCAGAAAGGATCATTCTTAGATCAGGCCTGAAAATATTTATTGGAATTGAAGGAAACCCTCCCCCGGCGCCGATATCGAGGACCGACCCGTTTTTTCTGAATCCAAAAAGCAGCAACGGCTGAAGGGAATCACAGAAATGGCGTATAAATACTTTTTTTTCATCTTTTGGTGAGATGAGTCCGGCCGCTTTATTCCACTTCAGCAATAGGGCGATATAAAGCAGAATGCGGCGTCGATGATCAAGTGTCGGGTTCAATCCCAGTCGTTCAAGCTCCTTCAGTTCATATCCCGCTTTTGCCTGTTCATAGAATGGTTTCAGGGTACTATCCATACTGCCAAACCTGTGTTTCACGTGAAACTTTAGCGATGACTCTCCTTACGCTTCCTTTCGATAAACAGAACGAGTACCGAAATATCTGCAGGAGTTACTCCCGGAATACGTGATGCCGCTCCAAGAGAATGTGGTTTTATCTTGTTCAGCTTCTGACGAGACTCTGTCAGTAGACCGTGAACTTCGAAATAGTCAAAGTCTTTTCCCAACGGCATCCCTTCAAGCCCCTTACGGCGCTCTATCTCAAGGGATTGCTTGGTTATGAAACCTTCATATTTAATATCTGCTTCGACACTCAAAAGGGTTTCTCTTGAGGTACCCTTCAAATCGACCCACTTCTCCAGATCGGTAATACAGACCTGAGGACGCTTCAACAGATCAAGCGCTTTCGTTTTTCCCCGAATACTCGTTTTCTTTTCTGTTTCATTCCATTCCGAAGGCACCACACAGCATTCTTGGAGCCGGTTCTTCAAATCACTTCTTTTTTCCCATTCACATCGACGCATTTCGAAAAGTTCTTCTGAAACGGTTCCATGCCGACGGCCGATGGGCATCAGGCGTTCGTCGGCATTGTCCTGGCGCAGCAAAAGGCGGTATTCTGCTCGTGAAGTGAACATTCTGTATGGCTCTTCGGTTCCCTTTGTTACCAGATCGTCAATAAGGACGCCGATATATGATGAAAACCTGGATAGCACCAGCGGTTCTCTCCCCCGAATTCGCTCGGCCGCATTAATTCCCGCAACAATACCCTGGCATGCGGCTTCCTCATACCCGGAAGTTCCATTAATTTGACCGGCCAGATATAATCCCGGTACCGACTTGGTCTCAAGAGTCGGAAGAAGTTGAAGAGGGTCGAAATAGTCGTATTCGATCGCATAGGCAGGACGGATAATTCGAGCATTTTTGAGACCTTGTATGCTGTGAACCATGGCCACTTGGACATCAAACGGCAGGCTTGTCGAGAGACCGTTGAGATATAGTTCATGATGCTCAAGTCCCTCCGGTTCTAAAAATAATGAATGCCCTTCCCGCTCTCCAAACCGTACAATTTTATCTTCTATCGATGGGCAGTACCGAGGTCCGATTCCGGTTATTTTTCCGCCATAGAGTGCTGATTTTTCAAGGTTATCCCGAATAAGCCGATGTGTTTCTTCGTTGGTTTTCGCTGTCCAGCAGACCACTTTGTTTTCCGGAATAATCGTAGTTGAATATGAAAACGGCCAGGGGCTCTCATCCCCAACCTGCTTCTCAAGTTCTTCGTACCTGACCGTTCGTCCATCTATTCGAGCAGGGGTTCCCGTTTTCAAGCGTCCAGATTCGATCCCAAGTTTCCCGATACTCTCGGTCAAACCGTAGGACGCTGCCTCACCGATCCGTCCGCACGAAAAACTCTGATGTCCAATATGCCCAACACCGTTGAGAAAAGTGCCTGCTGCAACAATCACACATTTTGCCTTAATACTCTGCCCGGTTTCAAGACGCACACCAGCAACCCCGGAGTCGTCGGTCTCTATTTCGCTTACCATGCCGTGGAACAGAAACAAATCTTTTCTTTCTTCGAGGAATCGTCGAACCACCCTTCGGTACCATGTCTTGTCGGCTTGAGCTCTGTTTCCCCAAACCGCAACCCCCTTGCTTTGGTTAAGCATTCTGAAGTGAATTCCGGATTCATCGATGGCCCGCCCCATTATTCCGCCAAGTGCATCGACTTCCCGGACGATTGTTCCTTTTGCTATTCCCCCGATTGCCGGATTACACGACATCTGCCCGATGAGATCAATATTACCGGTAACCAGAACGACCGAACACCCCATCCCCGCCGACGCATACGCGGCCTCAATACCCGCATGCCCCCCCCCGACTACTATGACATCAACATTCATTTTAGCTGACAATCTCCTATATTTTCACAACTCTTCGCGGGAGAATCTGCTTTTTTTCGGGATCTAATATTGATCGAGATCCCGCCACTCATCCCGTGCTGGATACATCGGTTCTTCCTGCGCGAGAAGCCGAAAAGCCCCTATTTTAACGCCTCTAGAATGAGCTAATTATCTTCTATTCGACCAATGATACAGGATAATGAATTTGAGACCTCTTAAAAATACCCCTTTTCAGACTCAAATTCCACCATCTTACCAACAGCTATCACTCACCACTTCAAATCATAAGTCACCGACACTTCGACAGAGCTCAGTGTCCGGGCGGGTTACTACCATATTGTTCTTCTCAACACTAGCTCACACAAGAACCACAAAATCCAAACCAAGTTCCGATTCTCTTGTGTTGTTTCCCCCATCCGGACATTGAGCCTGTCGAAATGACCGATTGAAAACTGGCCTTTTTTTCTTCTTACCAACAGCTATCACACAGGACTTTAAATCATAAGTAGCCGAAACTTAGACTGAGCACAGTGTGCGGGGGGGTTAGTTCGGTGGGCTGATGTGCTAAAATA
>CAZEMW010000192.1:0-6932 GCA_964513105.1 uncultured Fibrobacterota bacterium | reverse complement strand
CCCCTGGTCGTCCCAAATGAATCCCGAGCCGCTGCCCTGGGGAATTTCAAAAACATTCATGGACCAGAAATCCCATTGCACGCTCTTACTGGTAATGAACACCACTGCCGGAGAGACCTTTTCGAACACATCGATAGTATTACGCTCATCTTCAAGCAATCTCTCCTGAGCGCGAACGACACCGATGGTAAGTAAAACGGTAATTAGCGACACATAACCGGAGAACTTCACTTTCATGCGTACGGATTCGGGCATTTGACATCCTTCTGAAAACGTGTTTGTCGGTAACATTCCCTGCCGGCGGAAACTTCGAATACAGGTTGAGTGAGCCCCCAGACCTTGCACCGGGGGCTTCATAAGCTCATCAGAATAAGAATTACGGCTGTGGAAATGGCGAATTTACCGCGGTTGTGGATATGTGACGTCGGGAATACAGACGCTCACGGGCGAGGTTGCAATGAGGAGTTGCCGGTCCCGGGCCGCGTTGTCGGGATCTTTTGAGTATTCACGACTGCCGCGGCAAGGTGAAATAGAACGTGGCCCCTTCTCCGCGTTTCCCTTCGGCCCAGATCTTTCCGCCGTGTTTCACAATCACCCGATGAACGATCGGAAGTCCGATCCCGGTACCGGGGAAATCGTCCTGGGCATGAAGGCGCTGAAATGGAGTGAAGAGCCGTTCTGAGTAGGTCATGTCAAAGCCGGCACCGTTATCACCGACAAAGTACGTTTCCGAATCGGGCAGTTTTCCGAATTCGATACGTGGATTATTGCATTTTCGGGTGAATTTCCAGGCATTCCGAATGAGGTTGTTCAGAGCAATCTGCATGAGACGCGAATCCGCCTGTACCGTCATTTCAGAGTGTATTTTCACCTGGGTCGCCGGCTCGGGATGTGAATTGCACAGTTCCGAGAGAAAGTCCGAAGCCATTTGACCCAGGTTAACTTCCGAGATATGGAGTTCCTGGCTGCTTATGCGAGAGAGCTTCAGGATATCATCTATCAACTCTCCCATATGATCGGCGCCAACCCGAATACGCTGGAGAAAATCCTGCGCGGTTTCGCACAATTCCGGTCCGTAATCCTGGAGCAGGATTTCGCTGAATGATTTCATCGCACGAAGCGGCGCTCGAAGGTCGTGGGAAACCGAGTAGGAGAATGATTCCAGTTCGTTGTTTGCGGCAAGAAGCTCATTGGCCTGCCGCTGAAGCTCGTGTTCCATGCGTTTGCGTCGGGTGGTGTCGTGCAAGGTCAAGAGCACGTAAAGAAACTCTTTCTCGGTACCGTAAATCGGCATCGCGCAGATGATTGCGTTTTCCATCCTCTTGTCTGTTTTTTTAACAATGCGGTACTCGGCGGTATGTGGCTCGCCGGTTCGGAGAACTATCTCGAAAGGACGGTCTCGGTCGGCCACGGGGTTCCCCTCATGGTCGAGAAATCCGTATTCTGAATACCATTGCGCGAGTGTTTGCGGGGAGTTTCCGTTTGGACCGGAATACCGTTTTTGAAATACCGGGTTTGATTCGACCAGTACTCCCCAGGGATCGGACAAAACAACGGCGTCCGTTATGGAATCGAAAACCGCTTTGAAGCGGCTCGCGTAATCCTCGGCCTGCCGCCGGGCAATGATCGGCTCAGTCATATCTGAAGCACTTAGAAGGATTCCGGTGATCCGGTTGTTTTCGTAGACGGGTTGGCCTCCCGGAGAGTTGACGAGTATGCGTAGTGTTCCGTTTTTGGCATAGACCGGGATTTCCAAACCGACAACAGGTCCGCCGGAGCCGATTTTGTCGAGGAGGGGGGCGATACGATCCTTGTGCGATGACGCAACGAAATCGGTAACCGGTTGCCCGGCCACCTCCTCCCTGGAGTACCCAAGAATTTCGAGGCCATAGCGGTTGATGTCGAGAATCCTTCCGGACGTCGATATTATAAGGTTAACGACCTGAGATTCGTCGTAAAGAAAACGGTAGTGTTTCTTCGCCGCGCGAAGCTGGTCGAGCTCTCGGCGCAGTCTCGCGATCTCTTCCGCCTGCTCATGAATCTTGTTACTTTGCATGGTTTCGAACCGGTCGGTCACTGTTGCCTCGGGCGATTTTTTAGAGAGTGGTCGTATAGCCGCCTGAGGAAGGTATTTCGGACGATATTGAGTTTTCATGCTCAGCTGTCCTGGTTAAGCGGTTCAGGTACTTTTCCGGCTCAAAGGCCGGGACTTGCCTAAGGCAATCTCTAACTTCCCGTATTTCCACCCGCGGACCGGACGATGCCTCTCAAATCCGGCTCCTCAACACTGTGCGGGATCCGAACCGTTCTGCTGGGGTGTGGTGTTTTCTGGTAGAAAACGCTAATGAACGTTCTCGTAAGCCCTTCAGGGTATACTCTCGTCTATACGTTACGAAAGCAATTGATATACCACATTCGCCCTTAAATGATCCGAGGAGGAAGCATGAAAGAAGTAGTCGCCAAAATCGTGAAAAACATCACAACGATTTCAACAATTCTGATGCTAACCGCGGTATCCGGTATCGCTCAGCGTTTTCCCGTAGACAGCATTAAAGGTCCCAGTTGCGTGGTTCGAGATTCGGTAACGGGAAAATCTCTTCCACTTTCGCCGGAGACGACAAAGTTCAATACCATTATCACGGACGGATTTGCGCATGTCCGGGTGGTGCAGATGTATGTGAACCGATTTCAGAACGTGAACGACATTGTCTACGTGTTTCCGCTTCCCCATGAAGGAAGCGTCCATGCAATGGCAATGGAGCACAACAATCAGCTGTATCGCGCGGAAATCCTTGAAAAAGAGGAAGCGCAGCACATCTATGATTCGGTCTCGTCCGAGGGAGGGCAGGCGGCTCTTCTGCTTCAGGATAACCCGAATGTTTTTCAGCAGCGACTCGCAAACATCCCGTTTGGTGATACGGCATACGTGGAAATCAAGCTCAGTATGCCTCTTTCATACAACAACGGTGAATACGAACTCGCTCTTCCTACTCGCGTAGCCCCCCGATTCGGGGGAGAAAGCGGTATGCCGGTGGATGGGAATCCCTGGAATCCTCCCACGGATGTCGATGGGCCGCGGTTACAAATCAATACGGTTATTCAGACCAGTTTCCCGATCTCGTATCTGCAATCACCGACACATCCTCTGAAAATATCGGAAATTGCGGATTCTCGCCCCGAATTGGAGAAGCGTCACCTGATGGATTCATCATCGGTTCTCGGGTGTACACACGCTCGCTCCGCTTTGCTGCAGTCGGCGGATACGTACCCGAACAAAGACTTCGTTCTTCGGTTCAGTCGGGAGCAGGCCGAGCAGGATTTTCATATTTCATCGACCTATAATGACGATATGAATGAAGGGTATTTCGCGCTCCAGCTTTTTCCGGGAAACGAGAACTTTGAGGAGAATCGCGGACAAATTGAACTTATCGTCCTTGTTGATATCTCGGGATCACAAAGCGGCTGGCCGCTGGCCAAGGAAAAGGCCGTTGCGAAGGAACTCATTTCGCGATTGAACCCTGCCGACCGGCTTTGCCTGGCCTCGTTTTCAAACAGTGTAAGATACGCCTTTGGTGCTCAGAATGTAGTCGCGGCAACCGAGCAGAATATAAACAGCGCAAATGGGTTCATCAATGGACTTCAGGCGGGGGGCGGTACGCAGCTTTTGAATGCTGTCAAGAGTATCCTCGCGGTTCCGCTTGAGACCGAGCATCGACGGTATTTCGTTTTCCTTACCGACGGTCAGATCACCAACGGGGAAGCAATCCTGTCCGAAATTGCAAATCATCCCACGAATCCAACCGTGTTCACGTTCGGTGCGGGAAATAATTTGAATCGCTATTTTCTCGATCGCGCGGCCGAGGTGGGCAACGGTCACTCGTCGATAATTACCCAGTATGAAGGCGTTCTGCCCTATGTGAACGATACTTGGGACAAACTGGAATCGCCTGCCCTCAAAAACGTGTCGGTCGATTTTGGGGGACTCGACACCTCGGCGGTGATCTTTCCGATCAGTACCAATCTGTATATCGGCGCTCCCCTTTACTGTTATGGAAAATATGAAACCGGAGGCGAACACACGATATCTGTCCGGGGATACCGGAATGGAGAACCCATAACCATTTCGAATACGGTTTCGTTTAGCACTACCCCCAACATGAACGCCATGTTGCCGAAAATCTGGGCGAAACAGAAGATAAGCCGACTGGTGATAGAGGAAGGGACTACCGAATCCAACAAGCAGAGAATTGTCGATCTTTCTACGGAATACCAGGTCCTCAGTAAATACACCGCTTTTCTGGCGGTCAATCCCATTGTCGTACCTTCCCAGGAATCACTCCGGGAGGATTTCAACTATGTTCCGGTTGTCGAGCAGATGCCGGGAGACCGACTGTCCGCTCCGCGCATTATGGTGGCACCGGGACGCCTTACGATCGAAATGCCCGAGCATGAGGAGCTGCGGGAGATTCGGGTGTACGATATTCGCGGTCGGCTGATATACAAACTGGATCTGCGTGGCGCGCTTCGCGGGGGAGTGTTCCACTGGGACGGTATCCTCCCGGATGGAAGCAGGCTGCGCACCGGAAGGTACATCATGCGCATCGTTACGTCGAACTCGGTGATGACCAGACGCCTTCTCTGGCATGCCCGGTAACGCGGTTCGAGCCAGGGATTTTCGAACCTGAGCTGAGCGGACAACCGAGGAATATCGTTCAACTCAGGTCGCCGAAAAGAGTCCGACGTGACAACAGAGGTCGAGCCCCCAAAGGGGCTCGGCCTTTTTCTATTCACCTGTCGACGATACCGAGTCCGGAGGGATGTTGCCAACACTGTTCAGATTCGCTTTCTGCGAAAGGAGATCGGATCCCGGTCTCTTCATTCGATGAGACAGCAGCCTGCATGAGATCCGTCTCAAAACCCGAAAGAGGGCGATCCCGACACCAGCCGAGAAGATTTGAGGCTATCCCACATCAAAACGCTTGTGCTTCCCATACGTTGCATTGTGAAACATGCTGTCCGCAGTTTCCACGTAAGTAATTGATTTTAAACAGAAATCAGTCGCGGCATGCCCCTTGCTTTAATAGTAGGCGAAATGAACAAATCGGTTTTGAAGGCTCTCGAAGAGCCGTACTATAGAAAGGATGGGACGTATGGAATTCGATAAATTCACACGCAAGTCTCAGGAGGCGGTGAACGCGGCACACGGAATGGCGGTGGAGCACGGTCATCAGGAGATACGGCCGATACACCTTTTCCGCGCATTACTATCGGGGGATGAAGCATTGGTGCCGGCGCTGTTGAGCAAGCTGGGTGCAGATCCGGCCGCGGTGGAATCCGCGTTGGATTCCAGGCTTCGGGATATTCCCGCCGTCACCGGGCCCGGCGCCCAGCAGACGTATCTGTCACGCGACTTGACCGCGGTGTTCAATGAAGCTCAGAAACGTGCGAAAGGGCTCCGGGATGAATATGTAAGTGTCGAACATATGCTGCTCGCGCTTATTGCAAAAGACTCCGACTGCAAGGATGTTGCCTCCAAATTCGGGATTACTGAGAAAAACGTTATGGATGGATTGAAGAGTGTACGGGGCAACCAACGGGTAACCTCACAGGATCCTGAATCAACTTTCCAGGCGTTGGAGAAATACAGCCGCAACTTGACGGAGATGGCATCACGGGGGAAACTCGATCCGGTCATAGGGCGTGACGAAGAGATTCGTCGGGTGGTACAGATCCTGTCGCGAAGAACCAAAAACAATCCCGTTCTTATCGGTGATCCGGGAGTGGGTAAAACGGCAATCGTAGAGGGACTTGCCGGGAGAATTGTCAATGGTGACGTACCGGAAGGACTGAAAAATCGTACCCTGGTATCGCTCGATATGGGCGCTTTGATTGCGGGGGCCAAATTCCGCGGGGAATTCGAAGAACGCCTGAAAGCGGTTCTAAAGGAAGTTACGGCTGCCGAAGGTGATATCATACTGTTTATCGATGAGCTGCACACCGTTGTCGGCGCGGGAGCCGCCGAAGGGGCTATGGACGCCGGGAATCTGTTGAAACCGATGCTGGCGCGAGGTGAACTGCATTGTATCGGGGCCACCACGCTCGATGAGTACCGCAAGCACATAGAAAAGGACAAAGCACTCGAACGGCGGTTCCAGACGGTGATGATCGATCAGCCGACGGTGGAGGACACGGTCTCTATCCTCCGTGGTCTCCGAGAGAGGTACGAGATTCATCATGGCGTCAAGATACGTGATTCGGCATTGGTTTCCGCGGCAATTCTCTCGGATCGATATATATCCGATCGTTTCCTTCCCGACAAGGCAATAGATCTCATCGATGAAGCGGCTGCGAAGTTGAGAACCGAAATGGACAGCAGTCCGGTTGAACTCGATGAGGCGACGCGGAAGCAGATGCAGCTGGAAATTGAAATCGCCGGCTTGAAAAAGGAGAAAGATCCGACATCCAGAGAACGCCTTTCCCAGCTGAACGAGGAGCTGGCCGAGGTCAAAGATAAGGTTTCGGCCCTCAGGGCGCGATGGGACGCCGAAAAGGGGAGAGTGGGGAAGCTTCAGGAGCTTCGTGAGCGGTTGGAACGGACAAAACAGGAGCTTGAACGAGCCCAACGCGACTATCAACTGAACCGTGCCGCCGAGTTGCAGCATGGTGAGATTCCGCGTCTCGAAGCGGAGATCAAGCAGGCTGAGACCGATCTCGCCGGCGAATCGAATCGGCTTCTGAAGGAAGAGGTCGATGATGAGGACATCGCGGGGATTATCAGTCGGTGGACGCATATCCCGGTTGCCAAGCTGGTGCAGGGCGAGAAAGAAAAGCTTCTCACCCTGGCCGATCATTTGCATCGACGGGTAATCGGGCAGAATCAAGCGGTTGATGCGGTTTCCGATGCGGTTCTTCGTGCACGTGCGGGTATGAAA
>CAZEMW010000191.1:0-6955 GCA_964513105.1 uncultured Fibrobacterota bacterium | reverse complement strand
AATCTCAAATCTCAAATCTCAAATCTCAAATCTCAAATCTCAAATCTCAAATCTCGAGTCTCGAGTCTCAAGTCTCAAGTCTCAAGTCTCAAGTCTCAAGTCCCAAGTCCCAAATCCCAAATTCCAAATTCCAAATCCCAAATCCCAAATCCCAAATTGAGGCACTAGATTAGTCCTTGGATTCTATCATCCAAAGCACGCTGGTCTGTCGTAAAAGCACTCAGAGCCGCTCTGTTCAGCAGTGAATCGACCGCCAGAGTACCTTCTTTTATGCGGCTGCTCCATTTCTTGTGGACTGGTATTTTTCCGTCTTCTGCTATCGTCTCCAGCTCTTGTTTGCTGAAGGAAGGAAAGAGATCGGGAAAACCCGCTTCGGCTGCTTTCTCGACCAGCTCCCGTGGGCTTTCCGGTGGGTGGTACCGTTGTTCTTTCGCAAATTCCCAGTATTCATCAGGAACTGCCCAGAACGTTTCCAGGCGTACTTCGTCGGGTGAAACCCCTTTTCGCAGTTCCACGCTGAGCATTTCGCCTGTGGCATCCTTTATATCCCGGGGATCGAGGCTACCTTTTGCTTCACCGGCAACTTTCAGCGGCATGGTATGCACGTCGACACCGGCAAGCGTTCGGACTTGATCACCTGAGCGCATGCTGGCTGCAATCTGGCGCGTGGTGAGGCCGTCCTCTTCGGCGGTGCGACGCAGTACACGCTGACTTGCCAGCGTCGCCTTTTCTCCGGCCCCATTTCCGCTTCCCAAATCGTTGTTTTTTATGTACGCTCCAATCCGCCCGAGAAACACATTGGCGTAGGAGGGGCGTGCGACCATTGCCGCGAGGCAATTCTGGCGGGCACTGAATCCCAGAGTGAAATTGACCGGGATACCGAGCTCACGGATTTTTTTCGTAGCCAGGAGTCCCGACGGAGTAAGCGGTACCTTCACAATGAAGTGAGAGGGAGATACGGCATGATACCGCTTCGCATAGCTGATGCTCTTCTCCACGTCGTCGGCAAGGGCCGTATGAAGCTCCACGCTGACCTTACAGTTGAATCGTTTGGCAAGCCTCAATCCATGAAGTGCATTAAGAATGTAGGCAATTTCTATAACCCGCTCTTCCACCGGCGTTTCGGAAAGCACTGCATTCGACTTGGCGATTACCTCGTCGTAGATACCTTTTTGTATTTCTTTGTTGAGTAAGGAATTGTTCGTAGTAAGTCCCGAGAACTCAGCCGACCAGGCTTGTGCGGCACCGTCGTAATCGCCGGTATCAAACCAGAGTTCGGTACCTGACTTTTGAACCGCATTCCAGAAAGGATCACATTTCGCCTGCAGTGATTCGGTCGTATCCTTTTCCAGCTCGGAAGCGATAAAGGTATTCACGGTTGAAGCCAGTTCTTTCCTCGTCATTATGTCCTCCTTGCCTGTACGCGTAACGGAAGGACATTGTTGAGCAAATAACGTACCGTCGACGTCCGGGGGCATCGGATGCTTTTCGAATACCCGTTTTCTCGCCCCAAGCTTGTCGCATTCCGGGCCAATTGCCTCAAATCCATTCATCCGACGGGGAACTGTTGGGGAATTATTGCGCAAGAAGGGGTGAGCGATCTAAATTAGAACTCTGTCACTTTTCTTTCGGCCGTCCCGGTCGGGACCAAACAGGACATAAATATGAGAATCTTAGCCATATCCGTAGCGGCATTCAGGCCTGTTTCCCTCATGGTGATGCTGGTTGGAGGTCTTGCGGCTGCCGATAGTTCGAGTGTCGAAAGACTCGAGTCCAGGTTGGAGAAGTTTATCATATACTTTGAAGATGGAGAATATCAGCGAGCCGTGGACAGCCTCGAGAGTTTTCTATCCGAGGTGGAGGATCCGGCACTGGAATCAAGTGCTTACAAATACCTTTCGTTTTCCAATGTGATGCTCGACAGAATCAATGAGGCCAAAGAACTGTTTGCCGCCGCTCTCAGAAAGTACCCCGACCTTTCGGTGGATACGCTCGCCGTTCCCCCGAACGTTACCATCGTATATCGGCAGGCAAAGCTTGAGAGAGAAATGGAACTCGAGAAAGCCAGAAACAGTCCGGAAATCCGTCGGATGCGCCTTCTTGGGGCCGGTACTCTCAGCGGAGGGGTACTGGCACTTGCTGCCGGTGCGTATTTCTTCTACGACAGCTACTCCCAATACCAGAAATACAATGATGTCGACTCATATGAGCCTGAAGCTCTAAATGAGTATTATGATCGTCATCGACGGTCATACATAGCGGGAGGAATTTTCGGGGGAGTGGGAGTCATGATGGTCCCGGTATCTGTTTACCTTTTCTCCCGTGCAGACTCACCGGTAGCCATTGTACCCGGGCCTCGGGGGGTGAGCGTCGCCGTGCGGTTCTGAGCTGCTTGAAAAGAATACTGCCGCAAAGTAAGAGAGAGCTTCGAGTCCGCGTATTGCTATTCTTCAGCCGCAGCTTCCCCCGTTTGACGCGTTAAGCGCGCTTTGAGTCGAGTGGTTTGACCGCCTTCCACAACGACCTCTTCGGAGTATTCCTCGAACCCTTCCCGTTTCAGCACTACGGAATGAGTTCCCTCGTCCAGCATGATCGGTTTCGGGGTGGGGCTGTTCCCGATGAACCTGCCATTGACATATACTTTTGCCCATGGGTAGGAATGAACATGAAGTCCGCCGGTTTCCAGAGCCTTGGGTTGCATAACGATAGAAACAATCTGGGTTGCATTTCTCTCGACCGTTATTTCTCTGCGGTAGGTCTCGTATCCCTCGGCGGAGGCACTGAGGACGTGACGGCCGGGGGTGACCTCTTTGCCCTTATGCATTTCTTCGCCGGAAAGCGCCTGCCCGTCGAGCAAAACCCAGGCACTTTCGGGTTCGACCCCGATTTTCAAGGTGCCTCGAGCCGGAGGGGCCGGTCGGGGGGGCGATTTAGTCTTTTTTTCTTGTGTCGATTCCTGTCCCGGGGGCGTAGCCTTGGCTTGTCGGACTTCTTTGTCCTCCGAAGCGGGTGAGACAGAAGTTTCGGGCGTTTCTTCTTTCGGTACTTCGTCGGCCCGGGCATTCCGCAGGTCGACGCGAGAAGATGAATCGCTCTCCTTCTTCGGCTCCGTTTCAAGGGGTTCGGCTGATTCAGCTCTTGCCTGCTCCGACAATTCCTGTTCTTTGTCTTTACCGCTTTGAAGCAGAACTATTCCAAGAACGGCCAGTACAATTACCAGAGCCGAGATGAGAGCGGTGGCTTTTTTCATACCAAGCAATCCGGCTGCCGTTTCTTCGGATTCATTCTGCTCGGGAGGAGGAAGAGGCTCGGAACTCTTGCCTCGGCTGGGTGTAGAGGTGGGCGCGGGCTCTCCAAGCGCCGTGCGCTGTTCTATCTTTTGCAGCATCCGAGTGATTTCACCATCACCCGGTACATGTATCAAGGCTTCCCGGAGGTGAGCTTCGGACTTATGCCAAATGCCCGAATCAGAGAATTCATGCCCTTTTTTAACATGATAAGCCACAATCGGCCGCAAAAAGTCGCGCTTTCCGGATTGCCGCGATTTGAGGTAGTCGCCCACCGTCTGCTGAATATCCACAACGCCCATTTCGTAGAACCAGCTCTGAAGCGACTGCATCAGCGGGGCAAGGCTTTCGGGACGTTGGTCGGGTTGCTTCGCCAGAGAACGCATTATGAGGTTCACGGTCGAATCGGGAAGGACCGGATTGAGATCACGAATGTCCTTCGGATCACTGTAGAGTATGCTCTGCAGTATTTCGGGGACACTTGATCCGGAAAACGGATACACACCGGTTGAGAGCTTGTACAGGAGAACGCCGACGGCAAAAATGTCGATTCTGTTATCCCGGACTGCGCTGCCCTTCACCTGCTCGGGGGACATAAAGAGCGGGGTTCCTACGATCGAATCCGATGCGGTGTGTTCTCGAGATTCGGCCAGGACCTGCGCAAGACCGAAATCAACAACCTTGGCCAAGCCGCTTCGAGAAATAAGGATATTTCCGGGTTTGATGTCGCGATGGACAATGTCACGCGTATGCGCATAATGAAGTCCTTTGATCGCCTGCAACGCGACCATCAGACCGACTTCTCGTGGAAACGCTTTCGATTTTATGAGCCGATCAAGATCGGGCCCGTCGACAAATTCCATTGAGATGTAGAAAGAATCCGCTTCCTCACCGAAGTCGTAAATCCGAATGATGTTCTCATGATCGAGAGCCGCCGCCGATTTTGCCTCATTCTCAAAACGAGCGACGAGAGCGGGATTCGATACGTACACCTCGGCCATCTGCTTAATGGCTACTTTTCGGCCCAGAGAGCGCTGTGTTGCCACATACAGCTTTCCCATACCACCCATGGAAAGCTCTTTCATGTCCGTGTAATCTGATAAAGAGAACGCCATTTTTATCTGTTTATACTTTTTTGCGGAATTTGTCCCTTTTCCCCCCGGCATCTAATATAAATTATAGACTGGCCGGTACCTTTCTTGAAAAGCGGAAATCACTGTTCCGTTTTTTCGATAGGGGATCGGAGGCTACTCATCATTTTCGACCTCTGCTCCGCCTCAAGAACTCTGAAACCGGATATGTTTGCCCAATCTTACGTTTCGGGCAATTACCGGAGGTAGCTACATGAAAAATATCACAAAACTGGTCTTAGCCGTCCTTGTATCCCTTAGTACGTTTCAAATGCTCCGGTGTGCGCGAAGCAACCCATTCGATCCGGAGGGCAGCGCATTTAACCAGGGAAGCGCCCCCTGGATCGCATTTGTTCGCGATGAGCTGTCGTCATATGCCCAGGATCCGGTCGAGTTCGGCTTCGTGTGGTCGGACACCGGAGTCGGTGGTACTGAAGGGGGAGTATCTGCCATTCAGTTCGATCTCGACGGGGATTCGGTCTTCGAGAGAATCGATGAAGAAGTATCCGGAAAGGATACGCTGACCGCTCAACTGAATTTTGATTCGGCATTCAGGTCGGTGATCTATGCACGGGCACTGGATGAAGACGGTAATTCGGGGAACGTAGACAGCATTTCAATCTCGATTCATTCAGGTAGGCCATACATAGTCCGCCCCGCAAACGGAATTGCCGCTTTCCCCGATGATCCGATTCCAGTCTGGTGTGTAGCCAGTGATCCCAATGACAGCGTCGTTGAGTATCAATGGGCAGTGGACGGCATGAATTTCACGAGTGTTACCACCGATACTGCATTTACGGTTCCACCAATTTCCAGGATCGGAAGTGATACCATTCGGGTGCGCGCAGTCGACAGCTATGGAGCGTTCTCCGATACCGCCGAGATCCCAATTGTGATAACCCGGGACCCCAGTTCAATCGACAATGCCGGACCCACGATCGAATTTGTGGGATTGGAGGACGGCGACACGGTAAACAGCTCGGTGTTGATCATCGATATGCGCGTGGAAGACGAAAAAAGCGCGGTCAAGTTTGTCTCGGTTAACGGCATCGATGCCGTACTTACGGGGAAATTCGAACCGATATATCGATGCACCACTTCCCTTGTCCAGGGAGACAACTTTCTTGCCGCACAGGCGATTGATGCCAAACTGAATCGAACGGTTGAGAAAATCAGTGTCGTCTACGACAAAGAGGCCGTTGATGAACAGCCTCCCGAGATCCAACTCAGATGGCCCAAAGAGAACCAGGCTGTCGGAGTGGATTCGGTCACTCTATCCCTCAAGGTCACCGACCCTTCCGGAATTGCCGAGGTTACGGCCAACGGAGAAGAAATGACGCACCGATCCGACAATATCTGGGAACTTGGTTTGAAGCTCACGGATGGGGAAAACCAGGTCGAGGTGATTGCCGTGGATAGGAAAGGAAACATTGACACGGTTTCTTTCTTCTTTGAATACGATCCAAATTTGAACGACAGGGTGCCGCCGCAACTGTTGATCAATCAGCCGTCCAACGGTATGCATGTCGACAAAAAACGGGTGACCGCCTCGGGGGCCGCAAATGATCAGAGCGGCATTGCCTCTCTGACCGTAAACGGCGAATCCGTATCGATGGAGGGGGCGTTCTGGGAAACGAAAGTGGAGCTGTCTCACGGTGAGAACACGATCACTGTCGAAGCGGTTGACGGTTCACCCTCGGCGAACAAGACTGAAAAGCAAATCACCGTCACGAGGAATGAACCGCCGGAATTCAAAACGGACCGGAACGACCTCGAACGCAACATAATCGTGGGAACCGGATATGTCCCCGAGATCGAATTCCATGACGATGATAACGATGAGGTATCCATTCGGTTTTCGGACCGATCGAACTGGCACAGTGAGACAACGCCGGTGCTGTCGGTGGACGGCACAACCGCAAAGGTGGAGAACTATGTCGCTTCAAAAGTCGGTGTGGACACCTTTGTTGTGGTGATCGAGGATACCTGGGGGGATACCGCCGTGCTTGAGTGGACGGTGGTGGTGAGTGAGCAGGGCAATACAAGTCCTCAGTTTACGACTAGTCCGAATGACCTCCCGGATACCCTTCTTGTCGACAGTACATACCAGTTCATTGTGACCGCGCAGGATCCCGACGACACAGTACTGAACTATACCCTGAAGAAACCGCCCACTCCGGCCGGGGCGGAAATCGTGCATAAGAGCGGAGAAATCACCTGGACGCCCGGCAGCTCGGATACCGGATCGGTAGAATTTGAGGCCTGGGTTTCCGATGGAGACGAAAAGGATACCCTCACCTGGTCCGTGTTCGTTGAAATGTACAATCGTAAGCCCGATCTGCAAAATCCCGGGAACAAGCTTGTCAAGGAGGGTGAGCATCTGATATTTACCCTGTCGGCAACGGATGCGGACGGGGATGCATTGGAATACGACTTAGTGGATGCACCATCGTGGGAAAAGCTGAGCGGTAATCAAAGCAATGATCGTCCTTCGTTCGATGATGCCGGCAAGCATACGGTAGTGATAGAAGTATCCGA
>CAZEMW010000190.1:0-6962 GCA_964513105.1 uncultured Fibrobacterota bacterium | reverse complement strand
CCCCTGCGCTTTTTCTAAGTCAATCTCGCACAACATCTTACGCATAATGCTCGCTCTCGACTGCGAAACTTGGGCTAAGGGACTGTCCCAAATCCCGAATTCACCGTCAACCGGACGATCAGGGGCGCCGCTCGACTACAGTTTGTGAGCCGAGAATCGATATCTCCCGGTCCCGCCACGAATCCAGATGTACATCGGGCCGGTTACATCAATCTTGCGCCCGAACGGAATGGCCTCAAACGTGGGACAGCATTTCACATAAGCACTCCGGTCGCCATATGAGTAATGGAGATAGGGGTATCCACCTTCCAGTTTTTCGAGTGCAAAACCTATTGAGTCGCCTTCTTCGACCTGCAACACGTAAAAGTCGGAGTCGTTCTCGGAAGCCGTAATCGTTCCGCGCGTAATATACCCCTCGATTTCTTCTCCATAGGATATCGGGGTTGCGTCTTCGGGGCGATCATCGGGCTCTCGGATAAGGAGGTCCGAGAGACGGGCGGCGTCGGGTACCAGGGCAATGGCGGGGGATTCCGATGATCTCCAGGAGCAGTGCGCTTCACGCTGCCTCATCTGAAAACGGATAGTGTCCGGCTGAGTCAGATAGGGGGTGGCGCTCCAGCCTAATACGGTAGATGCGCTGAAGTTCCCCGCGCCGATCCATTGCGATGCATAGGTAGTTTGAAGCATGAGATCAATGTGAGTTCCATCGGGGTTCCCACTCCGGCTGACCCGGAGTGTGTCCCCCGCGACAAGTGAATCCGGCCACTCGTTAAGGAATGATTCGGAGGGCTGCAAATCAGGGATGTGGCAGCCCTCCGTCTGAAAATGGGATCGGGAAAGCTTTGCGGTTACATCGTCTGAAATGTACCGCGTAAATTCCACTGTTATTGACGGACGTACGGACTGCCGGCTGAGAATTCGGAAGTGTCCGTTTTGTGGAGAGAACTGACTGAAAAATCGCCTGTATCCCTCGAAGCCAAAGAGTTCAGATTCATTCCGATAGTTCGGCCTGCTGTTGAAGTATTCCGCGCCAAATAAACCATTGTCGAGCCTGATTCGGATATTCAGCAGCATTCCGGAATCCGAATGAATCGATGAAGAATCCCAGGTAAACCTGTACTCGAACAACCCATTGTCGAGCGTGTCGATGGTGTGCTCAAATGAACACGTTAGCGTTCGAAGCCGCGCTATATCCATGCCCTTCGAGTGTGCTTGCGAATTCATTGAGAAATCCAGCGACAAAGCTTGCGGCCCATCGTTGCAGAGAGGAACCTCTGTTTCAAGACGAGATATGGTCCCGGATGAATCTCTGCCGGTGTCGGATGGATGATAGACCTGCTCGTCTGTCGTGCTCACGACGGTCCCCAGCAGAGAGAATGCCTCGAGAGTATCGCGTTGGACTTCAATTACCGAAAAGCTCGAATCGTTGTGTCGAATATCCGAGAGTCCAATCCGCGCCCCAATTCGCTGATGCGCATGTGTCCAGCGGGCAATGCAACTGTCTGCTGTTGATCCGGTGTCCTTCAGTACCACTCCGTGCACACTGACACTGTTCATTCCGTATGTCCAGTACTCTACGGTATCCGGTTCATATCGGTCTGCGTGTACATACAGATTGTTGTCGGGAATGGGGTTCGATCGTGCCGATAATGCTCGCACCGCCTCGGAGCGGGCGATCGGCAGATTCAAACTCTGCATTCCGGATACTCTGGTGACGGGCACAACAAACGAAACTCCATCTGTTTTCACCTGTATGATATACAACCCTGAAGAGGCGTCTCGGGCACGTCCGGAGAAAGAAAATCGGTATGATCCTTTGCGAACATTCTCCAGCCTTTTTTGCAGTATCCGGCGACCGTCCGGTTGATAGATTCGCAATTCAAGATCACGATGAAATGCTTCGGTAGAGAGTCCGATGCCGTCGGGGCGGAGGTGAATCGACAAATTCGAAAGAAGTGCCGTCGGCTGTGCGTTGCGTGTCCCAACCTCGTGGTGCAAAACGAACCACCCGTCTTCTTCGGATGTTGTGCTTTCTCCGGTAGCCGCATGATTGACAGTGGCGTCGGCTATGCCACTCCCCGATATGTCGACTACCCTTCCGGTAATCTCTATCGCATCAAGGCGAAAAAGAGCCAGTAGCAGAATGACTGTCGACTGCAGTTTCAGCATGGAAGGGGGTCTTCGAAACGTTTTCTCGGGGCGGATAAAATCAATTCGATCCTGGTTTGTGACAGTCATGGGTTTAGCCTCCCGGGTTAGAACACAATATCAATAGCTACAGACGATGATGCCGGGATATCTACGATTCTTTCCGGCCTTGGCTTGAGTACCGCGGCTGGAATGTCCAGTTCGCAGGCGAGAGTGTGAACTCCTGCCGGAATATCGTCAAGAGAATAGTATCCCCGTTCGTCGGTAAACGTAGAGAACGGAGTTCCCACAACCCCGACCAGCACATCAGGGCGGGGGACGGTATCGGGATCGAACGATTTGTAAACTGTTCCGTATATTTGCCCATCGGGGTGGAACACGGCCCGCAGAGTGTCCTCCCGACCTCCATGATGCTCAATACGTGAGATAAAAGCCGAGTGCCCGGAATCATTAGGGGAGTGGAAATTATAGAGTCCGGTAGCCATATCGGGAAAGACGAACGCCCCGGTGCAGTCCGATACCGCGGTGTAGATGCCTTCGGTTTGTCCCGGTTTTTTCAGCATGTCGGCGGAGTAGAGGTGTACCTCGCTGAAAGGAAGGCTTATGCCCCGAATTGTGTCACAATTGATCTTATCCACCACCGGATTCTGCGTCTCGGAACCGCCTCCACCGGCACTTTCCGTTGGAGCTTTCGTGCAGTTTCCCGACAGCATTCCGATGAGAACGGCTGCGATCACCGTATATCTATCGTATTTCATCATCCGATGACTCCGTTTCCGCCGATACGGGGAAGAGCTGTACATTGACCTGGACAACACGGGTTGGCTTCCCGGTGCCGGCGGCAATGCTCAGAAGTTGTTTCCGGTATGCCGCCGTGATCTCTTTCATTCGCCCAAACGCCTCGCGATCGACGCTCACGGTGACGGTGGATATGTCTCTGTCTTCTTTCGTGAATCGATCAAGTGCTTCCCGTCCGAGATCTATCATCTTTTCCTGGAAATTCCTCACTGCCACCGCACCAACCGGATCTCCGGTAGAAAGGACGGTATCTCGACAGGTCAGCCTGCCGGAATCATCCTCTTCCACAAGGTCGAGCTTGAGCAGGATCTCAACGGCCTGTTCGCCCGACTGCCTGTCAACAGCCGGAATGCAGAGTTCCCCAATCTCGGTCGGGGTAATGTCTGCGTCGCTAAGTCGAATCAGCTCAAGGATAACGGGAAGGTACCATTTGGTGTAGAACTCATACTTGTCCCGTTCAAGAATAGTTGATTCCGGACCGGCATTGAGGGCGCAGGAAGTCAGGAGAGATTCGAGATAATACCGGCGCTCTTCATGGTCCCTTGCCTGACCGAAATTCACCAGAGCCATGAAGTAGTCCCTTTCGGCTTTCTTGAGCCGAAGGATACGTGCCAGTCTCAGCATGTTGGTGGCGGACAGTTTTCTGCGATCGCTGAGGACCAGGGAGAGATAGCTGTCCGATTTGAATCCCGCACGACGAGACAACTCCCTCAAGGAGGTACCGCTTTGACGGCACCAGTCTTTGAGATACGAGCGGTGGTCCAGGTATTCAAAAATTCCCGGCATATCGATCATCCTCCCTATCGCACAATATAGCGGAAGGTGATAATGCTGTCAATAGTGATTTCAGATTTGATAACAGAAATATTCTACAAATAGAGACATAAGCATTATAAAATACTGAAAAACAACGTTTTATGTTTTACAAAGCGATTACACAAAGTTGCAAAAAGCATTGAGAAAAGCCAAAATACTGAATTCATAATGGAATGGGAGGCATTCCGTTGCGGGAGATCTCATCTTCGGGACAGCTTCTCTTGTGTGCAAGCAGGGTCTACTATTTCGGGGTTTTGGTGCCTCGACTCCGGTGCCCCGCTTTCATGGCGCTGGAATGCCCCGACTGGGTTACGTATTCGTTGAATACGCCGGAGAGGCACGCACCACGGATACCCGTGAGCCGGGAAAGGAAGGAAAGGGCCCGGACCTCATCGAATGATTCGCGTCGCAAGTGTCTAAAGGCTGTCTCTATCGCCAAAGGGTCATGATTACCGCCGCCACATTCAGCGACACGAATGAATAGCCCGCATTCAAAACCGTAAGCGCAACAGACCGGTTTTCGAACAGCACAAGGTTGAATGCGGCCATTCCGATGAAACCCACTGCAATCAGCGAGGCCACAATAATTGCATCAACCAGGGTACCGGGGTTCACCAGCGAGAGCACGAATGCAAGCGATCCGATTGAGACGACCGCCGGTATTATACTGAAAGACATCGACCTATTTGCGTCTTCCTTAGAGATATCTTCCGCCTTTTTGCCGATGAGTTTCAGCCACACGTTTCCGAAAAGGACCGGAGAATACCAGAGTGCCCCAATGACCATATTGGTCACAATGGATACCAGGACGGCCCAGAAATTGATTGGATGAAAAACAAGTGTCATAGCATCCTCCCCGCCGGCCGGCAAGGCCGGAATTTCGAAAACCGAAAACTAAAGATCATTTCTTTCTGCCGCCCAGGACTGTTTTGGTCTCAGCGATGAATTCATCCACCGACAATTCGGCCACCGAGCGAGCAACTAAATCCAGGGGCAGATCCTCAAGGTGTTTGAACCGAACGCACGATTTCGCGGCATCGAAGCGCTTACCGGTTGAACGATATTCCTCTTCGAACCGTTTCCGCCTTTCTTCATTTATATAGATGCCGGTCAGGTACAGCGATATATGTTTCGATTGCGATGTGAGTGCCGCGTACATGAGTGGTTTCCCGTTGTACGTATCGGGGTAGGTCTCGAGTGGAACCTGGTAGGTGATCATGCCCCAGGCGATTGTCTCTTCATAGCCCGAGGGGAGGTTTTCAAGAATGACCTTTCGAACTTCTCGTAGAGTTTTCTCCTTATCTTCAGGCAACGAACTCAGGTATTCTTCCACAGTTTTAACTTCGGTTGTTTTCATTGGTACCGTTTCCTCTCCGGCTTACCGATTTGTTCATACTGGGTTAAAGCCATAGCATCGTCCGTGCCAACTCCGAATATTCACTCCTTTTCTCAATGAGCGAAAGAATTATCGCAGGCATACCGGAGAATTGTGTATGGAAATTCGGTACCAAAGTAGACTGGTGTACATAATCGGGCCGGGTTCCCGGGGATTTCCTCTCTTTTCAGGCTCCTGTGTCCCTTGGCCGAGTTCGGGAAGAAAGAACCGATTCTCGCTCGATCGGGATCCGAATCGGTATCAGGTACCCGGGAGCTTTCCTGTATACTCGCAGAGTCGAGGCGCGTGATCCGGTTGGTTAAGAACCTGCGTTCAGTGCGCATTTCGGACGTTCGGGCCGGGCCCGATCCCTTCAGCGATTTCCGCGGGGGACCCAAATGTGGGGAGTGGCAATCGGAGGATTCTTTGGAGATTGTGTCAGAGGTATTGATTCCTAACAATTACCTAACACGAAACTCAAATTTACCAAACAAAACCAGTCTATCTTTCTAGCTCAAATCGGAATCTGTGGGCGAGATTCTAATGAGATACTAACCGAAGGCATATAAAGCGCAAACAAAAGCGTTCTAGTTTATAAGCAGCAAAGTGAGCACAACCATAAAGAATTACATCTTATTCCTGTTGGCTGTCGCAATGAGTAGTGTCGTCTACGCGGAAACAGCTCCGGCGGTTTTACGCGGGACAGTTCGAGATGCGTCGGACGGCAAACCCCTGGAGGCCGCCATAATTAGTCTCACTCGGGACGAGAAGTCGAGCGCAACCGGACGGGACGGGGGATTTGAGTTCACCGCCGAACCGGGCTGGTGGCCGACTCGTCTTCAGGTGCAGGCAACCGGCTATCGCACCTACACCGGCGACAAGATTCGAGTCCGGGAAGGAGACACTCTGACTTTCGATATCGAGTTGCACAAGAGAGTCAATCCGCTGGTAGTCTCCTGCGACACCTGCCCACCGCCGGGAGTAATTGTTGGTCGGGTCGTGGAT
This sequence comes from uncultured Fibrobacterota bacterium, assembly GCA_964513105.1. Taxonomy (GTDB): domain Bacteria; phylum Fibrobacterota; class Chitinivibrionia; order Chitinivibrionales; family CAYFVL01; genus CAYFVL01. Next base: position 820 of record CAZEMW010000190.1, on the reverse strand, counting down.
CGAACCACCGATCAGCCCCTTGCGGGGGCAACCGTTTCCATTCATTCAACAAACAAAGAACAGACAACTTCCGAAGACGGCGCGTTCAGCTTCACCGATATCGCCGGTGGGGAGCATGTTCTGCATGTCGAGCATTCCGAGTACCATCCCCTGCGCGAAACAGTGATGGTCAGTGACGGTACTGTAACCAACCCGGCAATCAGCATGGAACCGCTTCTGACCGTCGAAGATACAACGGGTTCGATTGAGGGAAAAATCACTGATGCAGACTCCGGAACGGGTATCAAGAACGCCGAAGTCTCTCTTCTGAATACTACCTATGCCGGCACGGCGGATTCGTCCGGAAATTACCGACTAGCGCTGATTCCTCCCGGCACTTATTCGCTTCTTGCCACCAAGTGGGGCTATGATGCGCAGGTTGCCGACAATATTACTGTCCGGGCAAAAGAGGATACTCGGAAAAACATGGCGCTCCAGCGGCGGGCAACCGGAACCGCCGCCTTGCAGGGCACGGTTGGAGCCCTTTCGGGAACTGTTCTTGACGAACAAGGAGATCCGGTCCAGAGTGTCGGGCTATTGCTGAGTGAAACGGGTGATTTTACCCGCTCAAACGCCATGGGACAGTTCCGGTTCGACAGCATACCCGGCGGGGTGTATTCGGTCCTCGCGGTCGCTGAGGAATACGATACGGTACGGAGTCGGGAGGTCGATGTCTGGAATGGGGAAGAGACGCGTATCGAGATGCGGTTGAGTAGGGCCGGTGGGGGGGATGTCGGCGACGACATTATGCTTTCTGAAGGTCGGGGGGCCATCGTTGGGC
>CAZEMW010000189.1:5495-6993 GCA_964513105.1 uncultured Fibrobacterota bacterium | reverse complement strand
CGATACACTGTACCGTGAATCCGACATCGTCACTCTTCATTGCCCTCTGACTCCCGAGAACAAGCACATGATCAGCAGGGAAAGTATTTCGAAGATGAAAAAAGGCGTCATGATTATCAACACCGGCCGCGGACACCTGGTAAACACAAAAGACCTGATTCACGGTTTGAAAAGCGGGCATATTGGGTCTGCAGGACTCGATGTCTATGAAGAGGAGACGGATTACTTCTTCGAAGACTTTTCCTCTACGACCATAACCGACGATGTACTGGCGCGCCTTATGACTTTTCCCAATGTACTGATCACCTCACATCAGGGTTTCTTCACAATTGAGGCGATGAACAATATTGGGAACACGACCCTGGAAAACATCCGGCTGTTCTACGAAGAGGACAAACTTCCCAACGAAGTCTGCTATAAGTGTTCGGACAACAGTTGTGTGCGAGAAGAAACCGGGAAGTGTTTTTAGACTTCTCATCCGGCAAAGCCACTTTCACTTCGGTGGGTTCCCATTCGCCCTGCTCAATTCGCGCCGGCTCTGAGCATCCCAATGCATCGCATCACAGGCTTTTAGCATGGCGATACTGTGGAAAAAAATCCGATTTCAAACAGACTACTCCTGCATGCAGTAAGAAGTGGCCGATGTATCAAGCACGGCCACTCCGCCCATTTCTGCGGTATTGATCCCTATTACAGTGTCCCGGATGCCGATGAACAGCCGCCCATGTTCAATCCTGTCCAGTTCGACCTCGCTGTCGAACGTACACAGGCATTTGCAAATTTTCGAAAGATCGATTGATTCTTCCACATGAATAGTGTCGCCCGTCCTGGATGCGGAAACGGTGATATCCGCACAACAGTTTTCCACAAATCGCTGATGGGTGAGGGTAAGCCGTTTGGTATCCGGCGAAAACTCCCAGATCAGCCGCTCGGCAGCGCAATAGGAATCCGCATCCGCACGTTTCTTCGCAACGGATTCGAATCCGCCGCAGCCGCTTACCCGGCCGGCCGACGGAGTCGAGATCTCGGGGGGCGTTGCCTGGTCCTTGCATGAGACCCAGGCAAGAACCGTAATGATGCAAAATGTTCTGAGTACGGTACGATCCTTCACAGGTATTCCCCTTTTCTGCGGGATGAATGTGCGACACCATTCGAGCGCGCACCGGCAGGTTTCACGAGATCATCGGACAGTTACAATATACCGCTCAACAGCCTCTCCAGCACGGATTTCTGTTGCCATGTTGGTTCACTCTGTTGAATGCATTCTGTGCACTGTGGCGGTGCTCACCTGAAACCGTACCTGCTCCTCCCCTCCCTCCGTATCCACAACCGTAAGCGCATGCCGCCCGGCCGTGCATTGCAGGGCGGTTGAATGTTCTTCACGGGTTTCCCCCAGGTATTTCCCATCGAGATACCAGTAAAGTGGTCCCGGTCCGCTGCAGGCAGCTTTTGCGACAATCTTCTGAGTGGTACCGGAAAAATCCCGAGGGGTAAAGAT
>CAZEMW010000189.1:0-5485 GCA_964513105.1 uncultured Fibrobacterota bacterium | reverse complement strand
CGGGATACTCAATTGTGATTGACGACCGTCCGGACCGCACTGCAGTGCAAGAAGGAGTGTGCGGTGGTATTGAGCGCACCGATTTACCTTTACTACGAAGAATCTCTGTGACCGGCGGCGGATAAACCACGCACGTTTCAGTCGTCCGGGAGTCTTCCTTCCAGCACCGGGAACACACTTCATAGCCGGTCTCGGGATCAATCCACACCTTTCGATGCCGCGCACATTTATCGGTTTTCCAGGCGCACGCCGGACGGTAGACGGTGCAGGTGTCCGGACATGCCGAGGAAGGCGGAAGTCCGCTTACGGCACATATGGCGATCCGTTCCAGATCATACTCCGGCTTTTCAAGCTCCAGCGAAACCGTCGGATCGCTGAGACTTCGGAAAAGATCGAACAGTATCGGACCGGCAGACGCCGAGCCGCTCAGTTTGGTGTTTCCCTCTCCCGAAAAGTTGCCGACCCATACGCCGATTGTCCATTGCGGATTTACTCCTATTGCCCAGGCATCTTTCTGCCCATAGCTGGTACCGGTTTTCCAGGAAACGGGAATCTGATCGGTAAACAGCCGCCAGTAGTGTTCCGAGCCGGGACGGGAGAGTTTCTGCAGAGCCCGGCCCACCAGCCAGGCCGCCCCCGGGCTGCACACCTTATAATCACCGGCTTTTACCGCTTGATCTCTCCAATGGGAATGCTCGCCGTCTCTTTTTGAACCGCCGGTCTGCTCCGGTTCAAGAAATCTGATTTTCCACGTAACCCCGCCGTTTCCAAAGGCGGTGTACACACGGGTGAGTTCCCACAACGATGCCTCGGCGCCCCCCAGAATCAATGAAAGTCCGTAGCCGGAGGCGTTTCGGAACAGGCCGGTAAACCCCATCCCAAGCAGATCTTCATAAAACTGCGGTTGACCGTATGCATATAGCAGCCGGACCGCCGGTACATTCAGGGATCTGACCAGCATCTCTTCGAGCGTGGTAATACCCGAGAAATCCTTCGAAGCGTTCTGCGGTGCAAAGGTGCCGTAGAATGTCGGAATATCCTGAAGCTGCGTGCGCATTGTCCAGGGACCTCGATCCAGCGCTTTGGCCGCAAGCAGCGGTTTCAACAGGCTCCCGGTCGAGCGGACCGCCCGCACCCCGTCGACCCTGCCGCCATGAATCGTGTCCGCGTAGTCATGCGAGCCCACGTATCCCCGAATACAACCGGTCCCGGTTCCCAGTACCAGGACGGCAACGTTATGAATTCCGTACCGGGCATAGCCACGAGCATAGCGATCGGTTATCGACTGCATTGTTTTCTGTAAACGTACATCGAGCGAGCTGTGTACAGAGGGCGATTCTGTTGCACCCAGTACCATTTGGGTAAAATGGGGAGCATCAAAGGGCAATCGGCTTCGTGCATCGGGTAAGGGTTCCTGGCAGGAAAGGGACCAGGTCAAAGAATCGATATGCCCGCGATCGCGAAGAAGTGACAAGGCACGATTTCGTTTTCGCATCAGGAGCGGCCGACGACGTTCGATATTCATCAGGCTTGGGTTATTCGGCAATACAGTGAAGAGAGCGGCTTCGGCCCAGGTGATTTCTTCGACGGGCTTTCCAAAGTAATATCGTGACGCCGATTCGATTCCTACAATGTTGCCGCCCATCGGCACATGGCCGGCATATAGTCGCAGGATCTCTTGTTTCGACCGATAGATAGACAATCGGATTGCACTGAACGCTTCGATTATTTTGCTGATAATCGTTCGAGGCCGAGGATGCGATAACCGAATGACCTGCATGGGAATGGTACTTCCCCCACGTATCCGCCGTTTGTGCTTCAGATTGGTGACCAGAGCACTGCCTATGGCGAGAGGATCAACTCCCGGGTGCCGATAAAAGCGTTTGTCTTCAACGGCCGTCACGGCGGTCACATACTTATACGGAAGGGAATCCGGACCGAGAGGAATACGAATCTGTTCGTCTTCCGAACACGTCACACGAAGGAGTTCCCCGTTCCGGTCATATACCACTCGCGAGTAGTCGTCCGGGAAAACCGAACGCAACGGCCACACAACCCAGGCCGCCACAAGCCCTGATGCAATAAGAATAATACGTACGGCAGTTCTATTCATCAGTCGATTTATTCAACCGTCACGGTATCCGACGCAATACGCGCATAATACTCGGGAGAATACATGGCTTCAACCGAGATCGGTGGAAGCCGATATATGCCCGCAAAAGAGGGATTGCAGCGTATCAGAAAATTGATTTTCCCTCTTCCCGAAAGGTCGAAAAACCAGTTCACCCGGTCGTCGCGCACGTCCATATACTTTCCCTGGGACGGGCTGATTTCCCGCACCCATTCGGGCGGTTTGATATCCTCCATTCTTGGGTTGATGATCTCCCATCCGGCGGGAAACAAACTTGAGAGGGCGAGCTCGTTCAGAGATTCTCCGGTGGTGCTTTGCACTCGGTAGCGTACCCAGAACATATTTCCCTGCCGGATTTGGTCAAGAGTTATCGGAAGCCCGGCATCGTCGTAAAAGTTCCGGGTCAACTCCAACCCCTCGTTTTCGGTTTCAACGATATCGCCCAAAGGAATACCTTCTTCAAATAAGGTGACAAAAAGCGGCTCACTTTTGTCGGTACGAATGGAGACTTCTTTGCCGAAAAAGTCGGTGAGATCAACCGACACCTGATATCCGACGATATCCAGTGTGGAATCGGGCCTCCCCGGCCGCTCGATAACTGCTTTCCGGATCCCTCCGAGCACGTCGGAGTCGGCGAAAATTGCCCCGATAGCAAGAAGCGCGAATGCCGTTTCCTGGGTCGAGTACCACCCGTCGGGATGAAAATCACGAGCTATCGATCGCATGAGACGCACCGCCGCTCTCGTGTTTCCCATTATGTCTTCCAGGTATGCCAGCATACATCGATCCCGCAGGCTCGAGCCGTAGGTGCCGCCGGTCTCGCGATACGAGGTGATTTCGGTTCGCACGTGCGAATCTATCTGCGAGGCGGCCGACTCTTTTCCGGCAAGATAGTATGAGGCCGCCAGCAGCTTCTTTGAAAGTGGATCGAGTGCATTCAGGTAGTTTTCACGCACGAGATTCATCGCTCCGACATGCGGCTCGTCGGCCAGGGCCAACAGGAGCAATCGATACGTCTGATACCGATGATTCTTCTCATTCACGGTTTTCGCATGGCTCTTTGCATACCGAACCCAATGATCATACAGTCCGTCGGGCACGTGGTAGCCGGCCTTCCGGGCTTCTATGAGAAAATGGCCGGCATAACTAGTTCCCCAACCGCTGTAACTGGATCGAGAATACCGAGTCCGCGGCCAGTACGAGAACCCACTTTGTAGCTTGAAACGGCGCAACCTCTTTATCGCGGAGTTCACGTTGTCGGTCATCCGCTGTTTCTGATACCCCTCCAGATCCACGACCTTGTGGATAAAGAGCTGGGGAAATGCACTCGAAGTTGTCTGTTCGATACACCCGTAGGGATACCGTATCAGATCTTTGAGACGTTTGCTCAGTTGTATATCGGGAAAACGTGCAACGGCAACCCGGGCGCTGTTTGTCCCCTCGATACCCACAGGTTTCGGTATCAGGGTCACGGAAGCTGCATTCGTCACGGTCGTGTCCGTTGCCTTGATATAATATGGATTGGGTGAACTGAGCGGAAGGCTTGTGGTATCCGCCATGGAAAAGACATCCGATCTCGCCTGTACGATAATCGTTCCCTTGCCGATGCGATCCTTTACTCTTACTCGAAATGATACGTCCTTCTCTCCCGGTCTCTCAAAGGCAACCGATTTCGTGTTTTCACCCTCGATCACCAGATTATCTGAAACCGATATCTTCACCGACGCGGATTTCACCCTTTCCGACATGGCGAAAACCGAAACCGGAGCCTGGAAAATGTCTCCGGGACGAGCGACGCGAGGAACCGTGGGCAAAATCATGAGTGGCTGTTTAACCGGAACCGTTTTGTCCAGAGATGCATAGCTGTTTTCGGCCGCGGCAACTACCATGATGCGCACCGACCCGACATAATTGGGCATAACAAACGATGTCGTCGCGGTCTTGCCGGGTTTGACCGTGACGGGTCCGGCAAACATCACCACCGGTTTGAATCGTTGCACGCGAGACTCCCCGGCTCGTTTTTTCCGTTCGCTCTCAATGCCTCCACCGATCGATACCCGGTTGTCCATTTCCGGCAGTATCCTTCCGAGGATTTCATCGAAATTGTCTCTCGTTATGACACCAAGCCTTCGTTTCTGGAAATAGTGTTCCCAGGCGTCGGGTGTTTCGAATCCGGTCAGATCAAGCAAACCCTCATCCACTACCGCCACGGTATACGTTGCTTCTCTGTCATCCCTGGAACTAATGCGAACATCAAAGCGTTCATTCGGCTTAAGCTCTTCGGGAGCACTCATCGATATGCCCAGACGTGCCGAGGGATCCTCCACCTGGAGTGGCTTGATGCCATATATCCGAAGCGGCAGGTCGTTGTCGCTTCGATTCGAAGGCTGAATCAGACTGATCGAAGCGTAACAGTTTGGCACATGCTTATTGGTTATCGGAAATGTAAATTCCGTTCGACCGGGTGAGACCCGTTTAACCTCCTGATGAATAATCCGGTACCCCTGCTCAACCGTGAATATGGCCATACCATCTTTTGGGGTTTCGCAGGAAAGGGTTGCATTGTCTCCTGTATAGTAGATGTTCTTGTCCGAGGCAATCTCCAAAAGCGGAATGTCTTGTTCGGCTTCCGGGGCTTCCTGCCCCCATGATGAAGCAAAGAAAAACAGACCGGCACGGTGTCCTCCCTGCTCGTCGATCACTTCGATCATATGCTGCCCGTAGTCATCAACTTCCAGTTCCTTTACAACTGGTTTGTCTTCGGAGAAAACCGTGTATTCGGCGATCTTGTACGAAGTAGACTCCTTGCGAAAGTCCTTACGATCACGGTTGTCGTAATGCCACCAGTAGTGCCGTCTGCTTACATACCATCGAATTCTGAGTTTTCTGCCGACGATCGGTTCTCCCTGGATATTGGTAAGGATGATTGGTAGTTTATAGCTCTCTCCCGTTCGGGCCCGGCCCCGGAACACGTTTTTCATTCCCACAAATCCCCGATACGGTGTTACTGTCAGACTCCGAGTCTGCTTCGTGAACCCTCCGCCTTTTTCATACACGGTCGATTCAAGTGACACCCGAAGCAGTTCAGGGGTGTTTGTAATGTCTTCGACGGCAAACGAAATGGCAGTCTTTCCTTCTTCATCGAGAGTACGATCAAAGATCTCTTTGTTTCTTGTGCGGTACGTTCGTAAAGGATGTCCAAAGGTGAAATCGTCGAAGGTCGGAATAGAAAGGGGTTTTTCGGAGTACCGTGCTTTGAGAACCGCCCGAAGCCCGCCGGCGGGAGTTCCGAATAGGTATCGTGACGCCAGTTCACCACGTACCCTTCCTTCCGCGGACAGTACAGTGTCGGGT
>CAZEMW010000188.1:0-7009 GCA_964513105.1 uncultured Fibrobacterota bacterium | reverse complement strand
CAGCGACAGATCGTTTCACTGACCCGTGCACTGGCTGCAGATCCGAAAATACTGATTCTGGATGAACCGACTTCTTCCATGGATGTGTGGACCGAACGAATCATCCAGCGCGCTCTGGATAAGCTGATAGAGGGCCGCACTACCATAATTATAGCACATCGCCTATCCACTATCAAAAACGCGGATCAGATTCTGGTGGTCGGCGACGGGGGTATTGTAGAACGCGGAACTCATGGCGAACTGCTTGAGGAGCAAGGCAAATACGCCCAGCTTGCCGGGATTCGCCAGTAGTGCCCGCAATCCCCCCTTTCACCCGTTTCACAAGAACCTGCCGATACGCTGAGAGACCGGCGAACTGCTCCGCCGGTCTCTCAGCGGTCCGTTTTTTGCTATTCTGCTCTTCTACATAATGTCAATTTCGAACTCCTGTTCCCGTCCCTGGAAAAGCCCCCCTCCCATTCCCCCTGTATTTGCCGATAGTTCCATCATTTCCGGCCTGTCGTTTGCAGGTATTTGTCGGGTATTAACGACAACTGCCTAGTGTCTAATCAAGGCAACAACAAACACCAAGGGAGGTCTGTATGTCTCAAGTATCAGTGAACCCCAGCTCAAAATCCACCAGTATCTCTAACCGGGAGAAATCCATGAAAAAAGCATTGCGACTGTTGGCACCATTCTTCACGGCGTTTCTGTTTGCAGTTATTGGTTTCAATTGCGCCGACGACGATGACGACGACAACGGGGTCAACGGGAACGGAGAACAGAATCCTACCATACTCGAAATAGTAAATGACAATGAATCACTTAACACGCTCGACTCGGCTCTCACCGCGGCCGGTCTTGACTCTGCACTTAACCACACCGGCCCTCTTACGCTCTTCGCTCCGACCGATGAGGCTTTTGCGGCTCTCTCCGCCGGACGTCTTGACACGTTGCTGAGCGACCCAACCGGGACACTCTTGTCAATACTGCAGTACCATGTTGTACAAGACAGCATTGTGTCCGGAGATCTTGCAGCGGGCATATCGGTGCAGACGCTGCAGGGCGGGAGTATCACAATTGATACCGCCGCAACGGGTGAGTTCATCCTGAACGGGTCCGTGGGGCTTGTCGAAGTCGATAAAATCGCACGGAACGGCGTGGTTCACCTTATCGACGAGGTGCTTATTCCTCCTGCGCAGTAACTGTTTTCTCGACTAGGCGTACTTAAGCAATATGGTTTTCGTTCTAACGGGAATCACCTGTAGCGCAGGGATACCATTCAGGTCGACCGAGGCTTTCTACCGGGTCTCGGTCGTCGTTTTGTTTGAATATCAAATCCAAAAAGTTTTCTCCCATACCAATAAGAAAGGATCGCAATGACGGATTATCTTACTCCTCCCGGCTTCAATGACCTTCACAAGTTCACACTGCTCGATGCGATGCTTGGCCGACGATCTCGACGATTCTTTGTGGGTGCCGAGATCCCGGACGGTGTTTTTCGGTACAAATCGAAATCATCTTCAACCCCGCTGTCGGAGCTGGAGAAGATACTGGTTGTCTCAGCCGTTGGGGGATTCACCGGCTGGAATAATCTCATTTATCGAGCGGATCGCTACGCCCCCCATCTCTCCAACTACGCAGCCGCCGCCGGTGGACGAACGTTTCCCTCGGCGGCAGGTTTTCATACCAGTATGACTTTTTTTACCGATGATACCGGTGTGTATGTCCTCAACACGCGAAATGCTCCCTGTAATGCCGGTAATTCTGTCGACGACTCTACTGACACAGAAATATTTCTCGATGAAGTCCGAGCTCACGTACAAAAAGTTCAGGACGGAAGGCTTTCCCTTCCGCCGCGAGTTCCTTTTGTGGAAGCTCACAATACCTGGGTTGCGAACCACCCTGGAACCCTGCTGGTGATTCCGGTCGGTGACCTGGCGCAGCATGCGCTGCTGAATCTCTGCTATATGCTGCAAAACGGTCTTGTTCTTTTCGACGATATCAACAAAAAAGCTATTCCCGGTATTGGTAAATTCACGAAGATGGTCGATGTTTCCAATGTCTGGCCTCTCACCTTTGTAGAGCAATGGTCATTGTCGGAACTTACCGCGGAGCTCAGTACGGCCTGTTTTGCCGGCACTTTGATGCTTGAAGGAATAGGAATTGGGGGATGGATGTTCAACGGGTTGGATCCGTTCAGCGTCCTTGGTGCAAGCGAAAATTCCGAGGCCCGTGGGCTTGGATTCCGGTATGATATGGACGAGACGCGTGCGTATCCGAATGTGACAGGGCTTGAAGGCATCATGGAGGGTTGTTGTCCGCCGCACTACCCCGACATGAGAGCTGCGGTCGAAGCTGTTGCTGAACGAAAGTTCGGACCCGGAGGTCCGTTTCACAAAGATACGCCGGGACCGTGGAAAAACTCTTCGGAAGTCCGAGCGGCTGCACAGGTACACGATGAAGAGTTCAAGGAGTGCGTGGCGCTTCAAGCCCAATATGTCTACGATACTTTCGGCAAATTCCCCGGGACGGTCCCTTCAATATTTGTTATGCAGTATCTTCAGGCTCACCACATCGACACCGGATTCTACGACACCTTCTATAATCCCGGAGCATACGGAAAAGCGCATGCGGATCACATGAGGCGATGGCACGGATGAGCGACCCATGTCGTGTCCAACGCGGGGGCCAAGAAAAGCCGGGGCGGATCGGTAAAGGCATTCTGTTTGCTTTTGTTCTGTAAGAGCCATAACCGGACACGCAATACGGACTACACTCTCTCTGTTCGGGTGTAATTGTTTTCATCTGTTAACTGTTTCGGGGGCGTGTTTTGGATGAAGCTCGCCACACCTTTCACCGACTTTTTGCAAGCGGTAGTCCACAACAATCGTCTTCCGCCCGTAAAATCTCGGATGAGGGGTTCACGCGTGGATCCGGTTTGGTCTACCCTATCATATACCAACGAGGAGAGACCTAATGAGGCCTGGTTTGGTTGAGACCGGCATTGATGCTGAAAACATCCTTGATACCGTCCGCGAGTCTCTCATCGTTCTCGATGGAGATCTGTGTGTGATATCCGCCAACGAAGCGTTTTTTCGTACATTCGAAGTGTCACCCGAAGAAACGATGCATCGTCGAATTTACGAACTTGGCAATGGAGAATGGGACATTCCTCGCTTGCGGGAGCTACTAGAGTCGGTCATTCCGGAGAGGTCGACAATAGAGGGATTCGAAGTGACCCACCTTTTCAACCGGCTTGGTGAACGGACCATGATCCTGAATGCGCGAAGAATTTACCGGGAGGATGCGCATATACCGCTGATCCTGCTGGCCGTTGAAGACATCACAAAAGAGCACGAAGCTGAACGGAAGTTGCAGCGGTCCGAACTCGAGTACCGCAACCGCACCGAAAACCTCAACAGCATTGTGGTCGAGCTTGATGCCAAAGGATCAATTGTCTTCTTCAATCGGTTTTCCGAGGCCCTGTTCCAGTACAGCCGGTCCGAGGTGATCGAAAAACCTTTTTTCGGGTATATTGTCCCTCACGTGGACAGCCGGAATAATGACATGTCGGGATTGTTTCAAGAGCTTTTGGAAATGCCGGAAGATTTCTATGCTCGGCAGAGCGAGGGCATACGAAAAGACGGGAGTCGCGTTTGGTTTTCCTGGAGTGCAAATGCACTTCGCAACGATCGTGGAGAAATCTACCAGATTCTCATAGACGGGAATGATATAACGGAACTTGAGGCCGCCCGAAAGGAGCTCGAAGAAAAATCGGGTACACTTGAGGCGCTGCTGGATTCAATTCCGGAGGGCATTATTGTTACCGACGAGCACCACGTTATTCATCAAGCAGGACGATATCTGGAAGAGTTACTGGGAGTGGCACCCACGGATGTACTTCACACCGATGAGACTGGAAGACTCGATCTTGTTGAGCTTTCCTGGCCCGACGGTACAAGAATTACTCGTCCGGATGAGCTGCCGACGGCGCAGGCCGCGAAAACGGGAAAGCGGTTTACGGACATTGAGATGAATCTGGCGTTTGACGGCTCAACAAAGGTGATTTCGGCAAACGCAGCACCTATCCGTGATTCCGAGGGAAGAATAGTTGGTGCCGCCTGCGGGTGGCGGGACGTTACGGATCGGAGACATTCTGAAGAAGCTTTGCGGGAAAGCGAAGAACGCTTCAGAACACTGGCCGACAACATTTCACAACTGGTGTGGATGGCCGATCCGAATGGAAGCATTTTCTGGTACAACAAACGATGGTATGACTATACCGGTACAAGCCCGCTTGAAATGCAGCAAAAGGGATGGAAATTCATCCCCCATCCCGATCACCTCGAATCTCTTGAAAGGAGCTATCGGCAGGCAATACACGCCGGGCAACCGTGGGAAATGACATTTCCCATGCGAAACAAGGATGGCGAGTATCGCTGGTTTCTCACCCGCGCTATGCCTATTCGCGATTCCGGCGGAAATATCGTTCGATGGTTTGGAACGAATACCGACATTAATGATCGAAAACAGCTCGAAGAGGAGCTGAGCCGCCGAGCGGCCGAGCTGGATGCCGTCAACCGGGATCTGGAATCGTTCTCCTATTCGGTATCTCACGACTTGCGAAACCCATTGCACATTATCAGCTCTTTTGCAGACATTCTGAAGGATGAGTATAGTGAGCGCCTCGATGACGGCGGTAGAGACTTTCTACGACGTATCGATGAAAGTGCCGACAAAATGCAGGTACTGATTGACAATTTGTTGGCCCTGTCTCGCATTGGAAGAGAAGGACTTCATCGGGAACCGATAGAACTCAGCCGCATAGCACAGGAATTTCTAAATGAACTCGCGGCATCACAACCGAGCCGGAAGACTGAGACCATAGTGTTCCCCGATATTCAGGTACATGCCGATCCGCGTCTCGTGCCGCCGGCAATCGAAAACCTTCTTCGGAATGCCTGGAAATTTACTTCGGAAAGAGATACCACCATAATCGAATTTGGGGAAATCCACGAGGGCGGCCGAACGATCTACTATGTGACTGATAACGGAATAGGGTTCGACATGCGCTTTGCCGAAACCATCTTCGAGCCGTTCAAACGGGTACACGGACAGAAAGAGTATGGTGGTACCGGGATCGGACTCTCTATCGTTCAGCGCGTCATCGACCGTCATGGTGGCAAAATTTGGGCGAAAGGAGAAGTCGGCAAGGGAGCGTCCTTTTATTTCACCCTGGGTTCCGATTGAGTATGACATTCAGAAGGACTGTGACGATTTGGGCTGCTACACCCGTCATTGGTCCGGCAGCTCTCGACACTGCGATGTTTCCCGGCTAAGGGGAATGGCTTTCTACATAATTCAAATTCATTTTCTTTCGGGGGTTGGGAAGAACAAGCAGTAAGGTAGTCGAAACCGGGGGTTCACCAAAGAGAGGATTCTTCAGCCCTAAGAACTCCCCTCCCCCTCAATGATATCCGGCAAGTCAGTGCCGGAACACGGTCGTCTTCTGTGTCGGCCCGCATGCTTCAGACCTGGAGCATGCAATCGCGAAAACCGGTGGAAGTGAACTCGCCGAAACACTTCTACCGGTTTCTTCGGAAACCGAACGCCTTGTTTATCCCTGCGCTAACTCTTTCAGCATCAGTGGATTACGTCAGTTTCCTGCCCACCCGATTCAGCGTCCCGTTTCCTGCGCTTGCCTCAATCTTCCATATATATGTATTTTTTACGCTTTTCCGAGACAAATTTGTTCTGTTCAACTTACGAACGGCTGGGGGAATCCACGTGAATATTGTGGTTTGTATTAAGCAGGTTCCCGGAAGCACGCAGGTGAAAATCAATCCGGAGACCGGAACGCTCATGCGTGACAGTGTCGAGGCGGTGGTGAACCCTTTTGATGAGTACGCTATCGAAGAAGCGTTGCGGATTAAGGACAAAATGCCCGATGTTACCGTGAAGGTTTTAAGCATGGGACCGCCTCAGGCGGAAGCGGCACTTCGATCCGCCATTTCCATGGGTGCGGACGAGGGATACCTTGTATGCGATCGCGCCTTCGCCGGTTCCGACACCTGGGCGACGTCTTACACGCTTGCCGGAGCTATAAAGACTTTGGGAGATATTGATCTGATCATTTGCGGAAAGCAGGCGATTGACGGGGATACGGCTCAGGTCGGCCCGAGCGTAGCCGAGATGCTCGATCTGCCCTTTGTTGCCTGGGTGCGCAAGATAGAGAATATTGAGAACAATTCTCTGCGAGTCGAGCGAATGATGGAAGATGGGTATGACGTTGTAGAGATGCCGCTGCCGGGTCTCATTACAGTCGTAAAGGAGATCAATACCCCCCGTATGGCGTCGCTGAAGGGGAAAATGCGCGCCAAGAAAGCGCAGATCACCACTCTGACCTCGGCGGAAGTGAAGCTCGATGCCGGCAAACTCGGTCTGAAAGGTAGCCCGACACAGGTATTTCGATCATTTGTGCCGGAAAAGAAAACAGGTGGCGAGAAGATATCCGGAGAAGTTCCCGAACTGGTAAGCAAGATCCGCCAAACAGTCCTCGATCTGGGCGTGGCAAAGTAAGGAGGCCGATCAGTGAGTATTCGTGTAGACCTGGATAAGTGTATCGGCTGCAGTCTCTGTGTGCGTGCGTGTGCGCAGGAGGCCATCCAGATAGTCGAGAAGAAGGCGGTTATCGATCTTGAGAAGTGCAATTATTGCCGAGCCTGTGTGGATGCCTGCAAGAAGTACCAGGCTATTGAGATTACGAAAGAAGCCGAAGAACTGGGAATCAATGTCGACGATTACCGGGGCGTTGCCGTCTTTATAGAACAGCGCGATTCGGAAATCGTTGGCGTATCGTATGAAATGCTGGGCGAAGGCAGAAGACTTGCCGATGAACTGGGAGAAAAGCTCATTGCGGTTTTGCTTGGCCATGAAATGAATAATCAGGCCTAATAGTTGCTGAAATACGGGGCCGAAAAAGTAAACTACCATGAACTCCCCCAACACAAGCATAATCGTGAAGACA
>CAZEMW010000187.1:5183-7010 GCA_964513105.1 uncultured Fibrobacterota bacterium | reverse complement strand
CTGGTAGAATTGCTGGATAGCTAGGTAAAAGCGGATTGGATCGGCGAGGCAATGGTTGCATAGCGGGCTTTGCCCGGTTTCAACGATTTAGTGCCTGTCCGGAAGCCCCCCGTTCATCGAGTCCCGAATTAACTTCGGGAAGATGAACCTGTCGATTTTCGGAGGTTTTCGGACAGGAACATAATATAAACCGACGACAGGAAGGGGCGTACACAGATGAGTGGTCACACTTACAAAAAAATCGAACTCACCGGGTCTTCAAGCAGTGGAATTCAGGATGCCGTTGAGGGAGCGTTGCATAAGGCCTCGGACTCTGTTAGAAACATGAGGTGGTTCGAAGTCACGGAAATCCGTGGTACAATCGATGGACACAACGTTCAGGATTGGCAGGTGACCGTGAAAATCGGGTTTGACGTGGAATAGAGGCGGCAGCAGGAGATTGCCCGGGGTGTGAAATAGCGTAGTACCCTGGACACGGAGCGAACCCTCGGGGAAAAGAATATCCCCCGGGGGATTATTGCTGTCGGGCCTACTGCCGGGTGTATACGCTCGACCGGGCCTCCAGGACAGTATCCCCGATGAGGCTTGTGATCACAACACAACTGATTTCTGTTACTTTCCTCTCTCTCTTGCGGTCACTTCCTTTCGATGTTTCGGTATATGTCGACGATCCCACCAGACGTATAGCGCCAGCCCGACAATGCTTATTATCGACACTACTATGAAGCCGTTGATAAGACGTTCATTTGTCTCACCCAGATAGGCAATAAGGGCAATGAGAGGTGAAATCCCGACAGCCGTGGCTACCATGAAAAGGGAAAAGCGCATAAGCGACAGCCCGGCAACAAAGCTTATGATGTCGTTGGACAGAAATGGGGCAAGACGGAATACCACAATTAGCCAGAACCCGTATTTGCTAAGATAAAACCGCATTTTCTCTTCAGCCTCTTCTTTGAAAAGCTTCCGAACAGCGGGTTCACCCAACACCCGGCCTATGAGGTAGGCAACCGCTGCTGCAAGCGTAATGCCTCCAAGAGAAAGGATCCCTCCCATAAACGGTCCAAACGCAACGACTCCGGCAACGATCAGCAGCCATGAGGGAAGAAAGAACGCGAACATCTGAACCAGAAATAAGCCCATGAAAATGACCGGTCCCCAAATGCCGAAACCGGCCGTCCATTCGGCAATCCTGTCCCGGTCACTACTGGACAGTACGTCCCACGCGTTTATGAGAAATTCACCAAAGGGTGGATAAAACAAGTATAACAAAGCAATAACTACGACCGTGCCGACAGCCGTAATGAATGTGGGTTTTCGAAAAAACCTCAGAGTATTAGCAAGTGCCTTTTTTGCCGACATTTCCCATCCTTGTACAAAGTCCTCAATCCGCTCGGAATATAGCAAATAGCTCTCCCGAAGAGAATCTTCCACAGAAACCGGGACCTGTTCTTTTACCATTTGGTTATTAGCCGCTCATAGTGCCGAGACGGTATTGGAATGGCGTCCGTTTTGCTGAAAAGTAACGGATATCAACCGAGCCTGCTGTCGGAAGTGAAGATTCGGCTCGGCCGGCATCGTACCGGAAGGTCGCAACTCATCCATGCAAAGGAGAGACCCCATGAAAGCATGTCTGCCGGTAGCAATTTGTATTCTGTCTGCGTTTCGAGCGTGTCTCGCTCTGTCCAACACAATCGGAATGCCGTCACCGAAATTGTCAAATCTGAATGCACCCAACTATTTCATTGTCGGACTTGGTTCCCACCGTACTTCCGAAAGTCGGGAGATTGGGGTCAACGACAGAACGCAGGCAAAATTCCAGGTCAACAT
>CAZEMW010000187.1:0-5173 GCA_964513105.1 uncultured Fibrobacterota bacterium | reverse complement strand
GATGGGAAGAGAGTCGAAGCGGTTTCTATTTCGGGTATTCTCAATTGTCATTCTGGCATATATTCAATCCGAGTTCTCCATTTTTTGAGAACAACTACCGGCCCGAGGCGTTTTTCTATTACGATGCGGCCGCATCCGATGAAACTCCCTGGTACAAGCCTGCGCTGAAACTCTCACTGGTCCATGAATCGAACGGGCTTTCCGGGGATACTAATCGCGGCTGGGACAGAATTGTGGCGGCGGCAGATTTCGGCGAATCCCCCGAGGCTCGGTTTTCCGCGGGAGCCTCATTCTGGTATATTCTGGGTCAATCACATAATCTTGACGATTACCTAGGGCGTGGAGAGCTTCGATTCGTCCTTAATCTCCCCCGCTACTTTGATAGATTGAAGATCGGCATCGGGGTTACATCAAGATTCCGTTATAAAGAACCGCAGTTTATCAACTATGAGCTAAACACATTTTTTAATCCATTCGCCGATGCGAAGTCTGGTTTTCAGTGGCTTCCCTCGTTTATGGTTCAGTACTTTAATGGTAAGGGTGAAAACATGCGGGAATACAATCGTCATGTCTCCTCGCTCCGGATCGGAGTCGCATTTTTGTAGGAGATCATCAGGGGTTCAGGTTCCGGAAGGCACGTGCTTTTCACCAAGCAGTTTTTCTTTCAACATTCGAATATTCGTAATCGCATTCTGCACCGCTTGGGTCTGATAGTGATTATTGAATGCTACTGCTACAGAGGATGTTTTTTGAATTAAGGCAAGCTGTCCCTGAACCCGTTGCGACAGTTCTTTGTCGGTGTATTTGTAGTCATACCGAGCATTACGGGCGGCTATTCGCTCTTTGGCGGTTTTCTGTGGCCTTTGAGGATACCAGTTTGCTAAGTTCCGTCCGCTGTAGCGAACATAGCCTTTGTCGGTAGTTGCATAAGCCTTTAGCGGAAACGCATGTTTGACAGGAGGTATCTCGGTATTGCAGATCCCAATTCCCGCATCTTTCAGCGATTGTAACGGGTGAAAATCATGCCAGCTTATGTGGCGAAACTCAATGTGTACATCCAGGCCTTTTTTGACCGCCTCACTGCCAACTGAAAGCAAATAGTCAAGTGTCCTTTGACTTCGGTACAGACGATCTTCAAGCTGAATGAGAAAACTGTAAAACTGATCGTTTTCCGCCAGAGGAGAAACCGCGGCGATATGGTTACGCATCATTTCCGTGCCGGAATCGATATTCCATGATTTCGAATGTGAAATGTCACGGTGAACTTTTATGGCGTATTTCATGTTTTCTTTGCTTCGAGAAACAATGTCATGAAAATAAGCCGGCACCGGGTCTCTATAGAAAGTGTTGTTTATCTCTACGAAAGAAAAATATTTCTGGTAAAACCGAAGTCGATCCTGGTCGGCCCGTTCTTCTTCGGTGAGTGCGGCACGACGTTTTCCCGTAGCTTTGGGCGGATTGAAAACTCCCACCCAGTCGTCGAAATAGTATCCCGAGGTACCCACATAGCAGCCGGTCGCGGTGATATCCGGCGGGGGGGCGGGAGGATTCCAGGAATGTTTTTGTTCCGTTATCATAATCTGCCTTTATGCTGCGTCCGGCATCGATCGAAGGTGCCCGTTGGATTGCTGTGTAATATCGTGTAGTGCCCGGTACTTTAATCAGTGTTCATTTTTCCGGATCCCAATGCGACGGTTTTTGCATCCAGTACCGCCGAAAAGCCGATTCTTTTCCGCAAATCGGCAATGCCTCGACCGAGGGCCTGTTGCTTCTTGTCCCAAGTCGATTCAAAAAGGTCAATGTGCCCCGGATCCGGCTCGGGAGCGGGGGCAACAAGTCGTATCGATTTGATACCCACCCGTCGTTGGTATATTTCCTCAAACAGACGTTCGGATGCGTGTGTGAGTGCTAAAAAATCGGCGGTGGGTGAGGGAAATCGCTTCGTCTTTTGGGTTCTTTTGTTATCGGTATAGGTAATATGAAACGAAAAACGATCGATAACCATATCGTGTTCTTTCAGCAGATAGCAGAGTTTGTCGGTCGTATATCGGATATACCGGTGTACGATACGGATATCGTTAATGTCCTTTTCGAGAACCGTTTCTGCGCTGATCGATACGGATTTTTGTGTGGAGGAGGGTGATTCAAGGCCATGGGCAAGACAGTACAGTTTTTCGCCCTCTCGACCGAACCGTTTAATGAGAGCTTCTTTGCCAACCGGTTGTAATTGACCGATGCGGGTAAAACCATATTTCGTAAGTTTTTCGCGACATTGCGGTGACAGACCGGGAAGCAGCATTGGACTGAGAGACGACAGTCCCGCCGCTCCGGTTGAAGATCCGCGAATGCCGGAAGGAAGAGCCAGACGGACCATGATTTCGGCGTATACTCGCGTTTGGCCGATACCAATCGCAATATGAGATAAACCGGTTTTTTCGTGTATTTCATCTTTCAGCACTCGGGCGGCCACTGCGGGGGTCAGTTGTCGTCGGCAGGGGGTACCGGTGAGGTCCAGTACGGAGGTCCCGTTCGAGCGTATGCGAAATGCCGGCGTGTAGGAATTAAAAATGGCGGCGAGTTCTTCCTGAAGTGCTGCTTCCATTTCCGGCACTCTCCGAAAAATCGTTATATCTCTGCATCGTCGTTGTGCCTGATGCACCGGCATGCCGGGAGAAATACCTTGCGATGCTGCCGCACTGGATACTGCCTGTACGATACAGCGATGGTCGTCGGCATGTTGATGAATAACGATAAACGGCACATCGCGATAATTGGGATGATACGCCGCCAACACTTGTGCGGAAAACTGATCGAACCGGACAAGAAAAAAGAGCGGATCAGGCGGCCGATGCATGATGGACATCCTCGTATACGGGGTATGCTTTCAGTGAGTCGGTCAGGCGTTGTGATGCCGCCGAAAAATCAATTTGTGCGGGAGACCATTCCACGGCGCGTATCGATTCCGCCACCAGAGCATAGGTGTCCCAGTCTTCCTGCACCCGTCCCCAAATTTCATAAGGGCCGTCTTCGGCCAGAGTGTCCCGAAATTTTTCAAATATCCGAGGCCACAGAATAGCATCGACACATTCGGTTTTATCTTCAATTGTGATAAACATCATCGGTTTGCCCGAGAGAGTGGTATGATGAATCCGTTGTGTAATCGGCCATCCAAATACTTTTACTCGTTTCCCCACTGATCGTGGAATATCACGTGCCGGTAGGGCACCTCGGGCACTCGGATGCAGGTCCAGTATTTCCAGAATGTTGCCGGAAAGCATATACCCCAGAAAGTGTAACTCATCGAGACAGCGTTGGGCATAGGTATAATCGGTGAGCCCGGGATGCAGCGTATTTTCACGATGCACGATTTCGTTTTCAAAAAAGCTCGGCTGATCGGACTGTATCGTATGATAAATGCCGTCGAGCGTGTAAAGCAGTTCGGGACGCGTCTGTCCGAAACCGTCGAATGCTCCGACAAGAACAAGACTTTCTACCTCCTTCCTGCCGATAGGCACTCTTTTTATAAAGTCAATAAGATTATGGAATCGTCCGCGGCCCCGTTCATGAATGATTCGCTCCCGGCTCTGAACACTTACGTTTCGAATGTGCATGAATCCGGGACGCATCCAGGTGTGTTTCCCCCGGTATTTGATATGTGACTCGTTTATATTCATCGGAAGAATCCGAATGCCCCATCGGCGAGCCTCGTCGAGATAAATGCTTCGATTGTAATACCCGTGATTGTTGCTGATCACCGCGGCGAGAAATTGCGCCGGATAGTATGCCTTGAGATACGAACATTTAAACGACAGTTGTGCATACCCCGCGCTGTGAGATTTACAGAAGCTGAACCCGGAAAATGATGCTACTCTGTCCCAGAGTTCTACCGCCTGAGTATGACTCAAACCGCTGTGTGACATACATCCCGTGATAAACGCCCGTGCGGTCTTCTCCCAAAGCGTCGATTCTACCGCTCCCTCGTGCGAACAGTTCATCTGCTTTCGTATTTTGTCGGCGTCCTTGAAACTGAGCCCGGCTACCTGCCGACAGATTTTCGTCACATCTTCCTGAAAGGCACATACGTCGTGGGTTTCGCCCAGAATAGGCTCGAGAGACGGATGCAAAAAATCCCAATCCTTGATGCCCTGTTTCATTTTCCGATTTCGCTCCACAAACATTTTGCAGTACGCCGTACCTGCCGGGCGAATCAGACTTGAAGTGATCGTGATTTCTTTAAATGTTTCGGCACCGGCCCGGGTGTTAAGACGGGTCTGTGCCGGACTTTCGATATAAAACACCCCTCGCGTTCGTCCCGTGCGAATAATCTCACGCACCCGTGGATCGTCGAAGCATTTCTGTAAATCCCATACCTGCGGATCCGGCAGATGCTGTTGCTCTAATTGCGCGAGTGTGTCTCGAAGAACCGATAATGATCCGTTTCCCAGAAAATCAAACTTTATCAGCCCAAGTTCATCGATACCGTTGTGCATGTCGATCTGGGTAATGATACGATTCTTTTCTCCACCGGAATATTCGAGGGCTACATGACGGGAGATCGGTCCATTGGTGATGAGAAGGCCGCCGGGATGCTGCCCCAGAAATCGGGGCTTGCCGCGGATAGATTCGGCAAGACGAGCGATGTTTTGAATCTCCTCCGAATCGATTCGCTTTACCGATGATTTCTGGTTGCGCATCAGGGCGGAGATCTGTTCATCACTGTAGCCCAGGACTTTGGCGGTTTCCCGAAACGCCGCTCGTCGACGATAGTGATTTGTGGTACAGGTTACGGCGACTCGATCGTGTCCCCATTTATCAGCGATATAATCGAATATCTCGTCACGTTCATCCCATCCAAAATCCAGATCCGCATCGGGCGTGGACGCGCGGTCTTCGATGAGAAATCTCTGGAAATACAGATCATACCGTATCGGGTCCAGATCTCCGACACCAAGATTGTAAAACGTTATGGAATTGGCTGCGCTTCCCCGGAGAATGGTGCAATCTTTCGGACGGCGGTATCCGCCGGCAAATCGTTTGTTCGCCCAGTCACGAATATCTTTTACGATAAGAAAGTACGATGCATAGCCGAGTTTTTCGATAACTTCCAGTTCCATTTCTTGAGTACCGTGGGCAGCCTGGTATTGCTGTGTACCGCCATAATTTTCCTCAAGGC
>CAZEMW010000186.1:5434-7023 GCA_964513105.1 uncultured Fibrobacterota bacterium | reverse complement strand
CGACTGGGCCGCGTCCGAAAACGAGTAATGAGCGTCCACGGGCGGCGTTCACAGAGAATGCCGAATTGTTCAGCCGCTCGGGAGCGTTTTTTGCGTGATTGCTTCGTTCGAGACACTAACGAACACCCAATCATGCGGGCGCTCGACGGCGTTCCTCGGGGCTTCGTCTTGTGTCGGTATCGGGCAAGACAGGCTTAAGAGAGGACGGTGAGTCTGTCCGGATGAAACAAACACGCCTCCGTGAACGTCTTTATTTCTCTGAGAGCGGTATTTGCATTTCCCTCACCCGCGGGGGAAGAATCAACAAAGGACTACCAGAATGCCTCGACGACCAAATCAGAAGAACTCATTCATAAAGGGTATCGTCTTGCTGGCGGCCCTGATAATCGGTTTCTTCTTCTATCTTCAATCCGATGAACTCATTGCAGGTCTGACCGGGGTGCTGAATGAAATCGAACAGCCGACGGAAGTCGCTCCTTTCGAAGAAGAACGCAAAAAGGAGATCACGGAATCGCTGGCGGGGTTCTGGACGTATGATTCGGAGAGATCAAACGACCGCTCGAACCTGTCCGTTCGTGATCGCATAGAGTTGATTGATAATGGGATAATCTGGCGAGTTCGGACTGAAGACTACTACCTGCCTTCCGGCGATACGGTTTCTCTTACCAAAGTTGAGCAGGCCTTCTTGCACCCGGGCTTTTTTGCGGAGGAAAGCACTCAAACCGTCTCCTGTGATGTCAGGGTGTTGAAAAAGGTTTTTATCCATGACGGAGACACGTGCTATAAACCCGTGTACTCTCAGCAGGAAGACGGGTGGAAACAGGATACGGTCTGGTATCCGCTTGACGAAAGAACGTGGTATGTGCGAAGGCATGGAGACAGTCTTGTCCTTGACGGTAGAGTATATGGGAGCTATGGTGACAATCCGCTGGACCAGTTTTTCCCGGAAGGCGCTTTGGACCTTGTCGACGACGTTGCGGTCGAGCGGTGTCCGAGCACGTTTACCGAGAAGGTCTTCATCAGAGATCAAATCGCACACAGTGTCGGTGGATTGGACGGAAAACAAACAGGTTCCAAGGTGTCGAAAGAAATCCTTGATTCGTATTACGTTCCCTTCTGTATGAAGCCGATTATAGACGAACTCTGGTGGACGTACGGCAAGTCGTATCCCCAGTTTGAAATTGAATTGCAGATCTCCCCCGAAGGCGCGGTCGAGAAAGCCGGGCTTCAGGGGTATGACCCGGCCCTGGGAAGACACCTTCGGGAATCCCTGATCGCCGAAATAAGAGCCTGGCGTTTCCCGTCCCGTGGGGAACCCTACACGGTGGCCCATGCAGTCAGGATTGAAACCGAATATGGTGCTTCGGCAATGCATGCCACGGCCAACGCTACCAAGTAGTTGATGGCAGAAGAGGAGGATCGCATGGCTTCAGAGTACTATCCGCACAGGGTCATGCTTGCGGCTTTTCGTCGTGCGCGGCCGATGCCGCGCCCCGAGCCCGCCGTGGGCGACCCCGCCCGGCAGACGTGTGTCCGGGCCTGGGCGGGTTTCCGGGCACCCATGATCTTTCCCTGGGCATGCTGGGCAT
>CAZEMW010000186.1:321-5424 GCA_964513105.1 uncultured Fibrobacterota bacterium | reverse complement strand
CATTGGCGGTTTTCCTGATTGGCTCCTGGGCCATGACCGGGTGTACTCCCGGTGGACCGTCCGTGGGGGAGAGCGAACAAGCGGATATTATCAATGCGATCCGGAACATAACCTACGATCTCTCACCCACGGTCCTTCATCCGGTAACGGTCACGAACGGGCGGTTTGTCGGTGGTAAGAGCGCTTTGGACGGATCTTTTCTCGAGGTGGTTGTCACCAAGCACCGCGCGATTGGTGCTCTTGACTCTCATGAGGAAGCGGCCGCGGTTGTGCTGACTTCAAACGCCGGTGGGTCGGGAACGTTTTTTCATCTGGCGGTTGTTGCGCCTTCGAAGAACGGGTACGAAAACATCGCGGGCACCCCACTTGGCGATCGTCAAAAAATTGAGAACATAGCGATAACCGACCGTAAGATCCGTCTCACCCGGATGACACATGCCGAATCCGATCCTATGTGCTGTCCTTCCAGAAGACAGACCACTTTTTATATTTTATCAGGTGACAGCCTTGTAGCCGCAGAACAGGAATAGTGCCGCGTATGACCGGTTCCCGATCTTTGCCGAGTAACTCATGAAATTTTTCGCGGATCTACATATCCACTCCCGGTATTCCCGTGCAACAAGCAAGGAGTTGGATGTGGAGCATCTGTGGGTATGGGCGCAGAAAAAAGGGATCGCGGTTGTCGGCACCGGCGATTTTACTCATCCGGAATGGCTCGCCGAACTCAGAGAGAAACTTGTTCCCACCGACGACGGTCTGTACGAACTGAAAGAAGAACTCCGAAAGCCGTTGGTCGACCAGGTACCCGATATCTGTCGCGCACCGGTTCGGTTTATGCTTTCAGGCGAAATCGCGAATATCTACAAACGTGGCGAAAAGGTCCGCAAAGTGCATAACGTGGTCTTTGCACCATCGTTGGAGGCCGCCGCGCGTATTCATACGAAGCTTGAGGGTATCGGCAATGTGCGTTCCGACGGTCGACCGATCCTGGGGCTTGATTCCAGAAATCTGTTCGAAATCGTTTTGGAATCCGATCCATATTCGTTTCTTGTTCCCGCTCACATCTGGACTCCCTGGTTTTCGGCGATGGGATCGAAAAGCGGATTCGACTCAATCGAAGAATGCTATGGGGATCTCACAAAGCATATCGGAGCGGTCGAGACCGGGCTTTCATCCGATCCTCCTATGAATAGACGCGTGTCCTCGCTGGATCCGTTCGTTCTGATATCGAACTCGGACGCCCATTCCCCGGCAAAGCTTGGGCGGGAAGCGAATATCTTTGAAACTGATCTTTCCTATCGCGCAATCTACGACGCTCTTCACAATCGATCCAATCGGGGCTTGTGCGGCACGGTCGAGTTTTTCCCCGAGGAAGGCAAGTACCATTTCGACGGCCATCGGAAGTGCGGGCAACGAATGCACCCTCGAGATACACTCGCAACGGGCGGGCTTTGTCCGGCATGCGGCAGGGCCGTTACCGTCGGGGTCATGGCTCGGGTAGAACAACTCGCCGATCGTGAGGAGCCGGGACGTCCCGATTCGTGGCGTCCTCACCATAGCCTTATTCCTCTGCCTGAGATTATCGGCGATGCATTCGGTGTCGGTGCCGGATCAAAACGGGTACTTCGTGCCTGCAATGAAGCGCTGGAAAACCTGGGAAATGAGTTTTCCATCCTGTGTGATATCCCCCTGGAGGAAATTCGTTCCGTGTCGGGAGCACTGGTGGCGGAAGGCGTTCGGAGGGTCAGGGAAGGGGAAATGAAGGTGGAGGCCGGATTCGACGGTGAATATGGTGTGGTCAGGATTTTCGACGAGGACGATCGAGCCGAACTGAGTGGACAAACCGTGTTGTTTGACGATCTGATGTTCGAGCGTCACTCGGCTCCTGAGACGACGTTTATCCCGGTTGTCTCCGAACCGATGGAGGTGGTGCGAGAAAGCTCGACGGATAAATCTTCTCCTGCCGGTTTACCATTGGTTCCCTTTTCAAACGGAGTACCTTCAGGCGACCCGCGACTAATCGGCCTTAATGCCGCGCAGATTTCGGCGGTCACACACAATGGGTCCCATCTATTGATCATTGCGGGGCCGGGCACGGGGAAAACACATACCCTCACCCGCCGAATCGAGCTTTTGACAGATACGCTTGAAGAAAACGAAAACATTCTTGCGATAACTTTTACGAACAAAGCCGCCCGAGAGCTTTCCGAGCGAGTCGGCTCCCGGGTCGGCGCATTGCAGGAACGCATCTTTGTGGGTACCTTCCACAAATTTGCTCTGCGGATCCTTCGGGAGAACGGTGTCGGTGCGGTACTACCGGAATGCTTCCGTGTTGCTGCCCCGGAGGATTGTGAACACGCCGCCCAGATCGCCTGGCCCGATCTCGGTCGGTCCGAGCGAAATTCCCGGCTTGAGGATATCTCCCGATGGAAAGCGAATGCCTGTCAAGGTGACGCACCGCAGGGAATTTCAGAGTACACAACCGTACTGCAGGAAGGCGGGTTTGTTGATTTTGACGATCTCCTTATCGAGACTATACATTTATTACAGAGCAACGATGCCCTGCGTTCGGCCATTCACAACACGTACCCACAGGTCCTCGTGGATGAATATCAGGATGTAAACGCAGCACAGCAGGCGTTTTTACGGGCTGTCGTCGGGCCGCGATCATACCTGACGGCAATCGGCGATCCAAACCAGGCGATTTATGGATTTCGAGGGGCGAATGTGGGATTTTTCCATGCGTTTTCTACGGATTTCCCCGGGACCGCCAAGGTGTATCTTACACACAATTATCGCAACGGTGCGGATATCCTTACCGCCGGCGGACAAGTGATAAGGACCGAGGCGGATCCCTCTGTACCCGAACTCAAAGCGCTGGTAGATCATGGGGGTGTACTTTCCATCCATTCGGCCTCCACTCACAAAGCCGAAGCCGAATTTGTGGTTCACACTATTGAACAAATGGTTGGTGGAACAAGCATGTTCTCTCATGATTCGGGGCGCGCCGATTCCTCGGGAGATGCGGTACGGAGTTTTGGGGATTTTGCGGTGTTGTATCGGATAGGAACACAGCAGGACGTGTTGGCCGAAGCGTTCGAGCGAAGCGGTATTCCGTATCAGACATCGGGGCGGAAAAAGCCGTCCGAGGAAGAGTCGGCAGCCTGCTTTATCGACGCACTTCATTTGGCCTATCGCGGGAACCTGACTCCCTCGCGAACGAATCGTGTCGTTCGGACCATAATGGGATTTGACGATCCTTACATCCGCAATAGAATCGGCCGGTCACCACAACCGTCACTTGCCGAGCTCAAGGGGATCGCATTGAATATGCCGCGACTCAAACCGGTGGTCGATTGTCTCGAGGATCTGTGGGACATGGTTGAGGAGCGGGGAGTGTCGGCCGGTCTCAAACAATTTGCCGGACTATCGAGTGTAAAGAAGCATTTGGAGTTGCAGGTGGAAAGCAGAGGGGCATGGCGCACTCTGGAGCGTATCGCCGAAGAAAGAAACCGCGATCTGCGTGGTTTCTTAAACGAAATCACCCTCTGTCGGTCGGAAGACACTGCCGGCCATTCCGAGCACGTATCCCTGATGACTCTTCATGCCGCAAAAGGGTTGGAGTTTCCCGTGGTGTTTATGGTCGGTTGTGAAAGGGAACTCCTTCCGCTCAGCTTGCCGGGGATGCATTCTGAGCCCGAGGAGGAACGCCGCCTTTTTTATGTCGGCATGACTCGTGCCCGGGAACAGCTTTTTATGACTCGAGGTAAGAAACGGACGCTTTACGGAAGAACCTGGGAACCGGCCGCGTCTCCGTTTCTGTTTGATGTCGAGGAGCGCCTGAAACGGTATGAAACCTCCGCAAACCCGAAGCGTCGTGACCGGGACGATGCCGAGCAGCTTTCTCTTTTTTAAGGAACAAGCCGTTCTTACAGTACCATATGGCAGGATCCGCATTTCCCCTTACCGGATCAGGGACGTTTAGTACCCCAACTGCGTTGCTCATTCGTTGAGTGCGCCCCATTCCCGCCCTGACAGTGCAGGCGATCACCCGGCTATGGGACACCGCTTTTTGTCGGACGGGCCATTAATTCCTCTGATATCCCGTCCGATTAAAAAGTGGCCTGAAAATCGGGTCATTTTTCCATCGTTCAAACATGGCATGGGTCAGGATGATTCCCGATACGGACATGAAAATCGAGAAAATGCCCAGTGCAATTAGGGCCTTCCCGCGCCGTCTGGCTTCCGCACCTTCCAGGATTATCGTATCGCGAATGACTTTCATGCCGGGATAAGGAAATGATCCGTGGCGAAGAATTTTTCGTCCGGTCCGGATCAGATATACCGCCGGAATCGCGAACAAGAGCAGGAAAACTATCGCGGTCCCCTCCAGGTAGCGAAATGCGGTGATGATATCGTGGGAAAAAATGAATCGGTGCGCAGGACGCACGGCCAGGAGGCACAGGAGCCCGGCCATGATGCCGACCGCATACCAGAGAAACAGTCGTTTCCGGTAGCCGCGGTCAAGTCGAACTATTCTCAGTGGGGCGTTTGGGTCCTGTGTATCCACGGTTTCCGGCATCGGTGCTCTCCTCGTCGGCATTGACCAGTCCGATCGACATGACTCGGACTTGCATACACTATACCATTTGTGCCGTGAACTCGCATCCCCCGAGACCCCGAGCCGGATAGAACAACAGCCAGCGCCGTATGCCGTGAAATCGTTTCTGTGCTTTGGGCCGGGGTTAGTTCCCGCTGTCCTTCCGTGCTCCGGGATAGAAGACCACGCTCAGTCGTGAGGAATGGACATTCCATCGAAAATCCCTGGACCGCCGATGATAGCTGATACCCGTACCAAGGCGTCCACCGATTGAAATGGCGGGGTTGAAGAAGTATTCGAGGCCGTATCCGGCATTTGCCGTAAAAACAAAGCGCTCTTCGGGTGGCAGAAATGCACCGGTCTCAAAGGAGAGGAAGTGGTTCAGCAGGGGGAGCTGAGGGAGATAGAACTGATGGCCGAGGTTGATCCCCAGATCACCGACATAATACGGGCCTTCAACAAGCCTGAGGGTAGGATTGAAGCAGTACTTCTGAGTGAAGTGA
>CAZEMW010000186.1:0-311 GCA_964513105.1 uncultured Fibrobacterota bacterium | reverse complement strand
GTCGATCGAGGGCACCCGGTCGAGACTGAACCCAAGTCCTACTTTTCGGTCTTTTCCTTCCGAAATGGCTCCCAGGCTGAATAGTATCAAAAGACAGCAAATGCGGACATGGCTGAGTGCAACATTGAGTTTCATTGACACGACCTTTCGTAGCAATCATGTGCGTCTTCCCAGTCTCTTTGGATCGCAATCTTTTCTTGAAATGTGGGGGCGCGATTATACTTTTCCTTCAGCTCTGAAATCACTTTTTCAAGATCGTGGCACGTAAGGCAGACGTGGTTTTCCAGGCAACGGTCGCATGAAAGAAGGAA
>CAZEMW010000185.1:0-7024 GCA_964513105.1 uncultured Fibrobacterota bacterium | reverse complement strand
ACCCGTCACCCGTCACCCGTCACCCGTCACCCGTCACCCGTCACCCGTCACCCGTTAACCCCGAACCCTAATATATCTCCCCACCCCGCCGAACATACTCGCGCAGAACCTCGACGGCGACCTCCCGACAGACATCGACCTGTACGGCAATCCCACGCTGTTCAAGCTTTTCTTTCCAGTCGGTCGGTTTGTCGCCTTCATCGAATCCGACGGCACGGGCATCCTGATCGCGGGCTCCGCAAACCACCCCCCGAATCCCCGACCAGGGAACGGCACCCAGGCACATCGCGCACGGTTCGGTGCTTGTAACCAGTTCCAGATTGCCGCCGCTAGCGAGGTCATAGGTATCAAGCAAACCCTGAGCCAGACTGAGAGCAACAATTTCTGCGTGCGCGATCGAAAGCCCGATTGTTTCCACTCGATTGACGCCCACCGCGATCAGACGGCCCGTGGGATCGAACACGCCGGCGCCAAAAGGGCCACCGGTTTCCATTTCTATATTCCGACGCGCCAGCTTGCAGACGAACATCATTCGCTCTTCTACCGAAGAGAACGTCCCTTTCTCGGCACGAACAAAGTCATCGACCCATTCGGGAAGCCATATACATACTGAAGAAACCATATTCATCCGAAATCCTTTTTGAGTCTCCCGCACTACGGGACAGTCGGTTTTGTGGCGTATTCCACTGGTTCGTAATCCCCAGATCAAGCAAACCGATCTCCAAGCCAACAAAAATCTAACACAACTGTAGGAGAAAACAAACAATCTGAGGTGATATTGTATATGGGCCTTCGGGTCCCCAACTGATCTGGAAATTTCCACGACATGTTTTCCGAAAACCGTCAAATCGTATGTATCCCTCGGAAACCTCACTCGGGATGTCGGGGACTCGACTATTTTCCGGAGCAAGCCGTAACACGACCTTTCTTCTGATTTTACAGTTTCATAACTCAAAAGGGGAAGCGGTCCGGCAAACTGGGACCGAAAGACCAAGGAGCCAGAAATGATACCCGCTCGTATTCACGGATTTCCATTCGATCTCAACGAAGAACTGTCGGGAGATATCGGATACGGTTTTCTTCACGCCGATGCCCGCACCACAATATACTTCACTCAATTCCTTGAGCGGGGAAAAATAGGCCAATGGAACCAGTGGGTAGAACGCAACAAAGGCGGTACCATCTGCCTGTCCGGACTGTATCTTCCGGCAACCGATCTCCAGGGAGTGAACTTTTCACATGCCGACCTGAATCATGCGGTCTTGCGGGAGACCAATATAAGTGAGGCGATCCTTACCAATGCGAGTCTCGATTATGCGGATCTACGTGGATCCGATCTTACGGGGGCGGATCTGAGAGGGGTGTCTCTGGAAAAGGCGGATCTCAGCGGCGCGAATCTTGAAGGAGCGACGATACATGCTCATTCGCTACTTGGGGCAAGGCTTAACGGTACCACATTGTCCGACCTTCGTTTCGCCGAGCGCGCCGCAGCAACACTGTGAACTACTCAAGTTTGTCCTTGAGCACATGAGTGGTTCCTTCGGAAGTGTTAAACCAGAATATTAGTTCGTCCCCTCGAACGGTAAAGCAGTCTTCAAGTGTTTCCATTCGACCGGTAGGAAAAATATCCTGGTATTTTTCTTTCGCCTGCTGAATCAGTGCCGCTTTTCGATCCTCGACAACTATAGCATTCTGAGGCGTCAGTCCACGCGCGGTGCGTTTCTTTTCGGCCATCATTTACCTTTCGGCTTGGTACGTAGACATACCCGTTACATGGTGCGAATTTCCTGTGGGAACTTGTTGACGATTAAACAGGAACAAAGATCCTCTGGTGAACAATATAGTTCGTGTGCGACTCTTCGGCAGTCATTATTTGTCCGGCAGTGATGTTTAACCCCTTAATGAAACCGGAATTCTTTTCGGAGATTTGGTTTAACCGATTAGACTATGTATCTGACAAATCCACGCTTCACTTTCCCGATGATGATCGGGACTCACTTCGGCAAGCTCACTTCGGCAAGCTCAGTGCAACGCAGCGCGCCGCAGTGCATCGCAGCACAGGTTTAACGTATTATTTGTCAGACAAAGGAATTCTCTGTTCATTCTTCATTCTTCATTCTTCATTCTTCATTCTTCATTCTTTGCTCTTTGATCTTTGATCTTGTTCTTAGGTGACCGAGCGGAGCGCTGTGCCGAGCGAAGCCGAGGTGCCGAGGTCTGATCTTCCGGCTTTGCCGGCTTAGAATACGTTCGCCGACCCGCACTTGTTTTCCCACCGGGAATCTTGCCGCTATCCTTCTCGGGTCGATATCGAAAAACGCGTTTACCGTTTCTTTCTGCGCATCCGGGCTTTTCGGGCAATCGGATCACCAATACGAATGTGGGAAATGACCGGATGATCATCCGTCTCGTTCTTCCGATTCGAAGCGCTGCCGGTGCCTTTCTCATCTACGGCCGGCGAGCTTGTCATAGAGGAACGATTCCTTTTTGCCGGCACTTTCTTTCCGATTGAATCAAGTCGACGACGAAGTTTTACAGGTGTCTGACTTTCGGACTTCAGAACCGAATGCCCGCTTCGACATTCCTGATCGGTCTTTTTTCGCTTTCTGATGCTCTCCACCGACGGAATTCCCTCAGGCGGGTCGAAATCAACGGCATGATCGACCGGCAGAGGCGGATTCCGACGGCGTTCGAGATGACGGATGAGAAGAGACCGAGTTCGTTCATCGAGAGGCATAGGACGAGACCGATTCACCCGTCCGGAAGGTGCCGAAAAGAGTACCGAGTTCCTTTTTACCGGTGCATCGACCTGCTGAAGCGAACCACAGACGCTGTCCCCGCTCAAAATGGCACCAAGAATTGCCGCGGCTGCTCTCCGACTAGCCACAATCCCCTCGCCCAGCTCGATATTTCGCACATGGTAGGGAATTATAAGACGTCCGGTGCAACTCGGGCATCCGTCTTGACAATCGCAGGCCCGCAAGTGATCCAGTGTAAGCGTCAGGATTTCCTCCAAACGCTCAAAACACGCCTCAGCATGGCCGATCCCGTGAAGGTAAAACTCATACCAGAACATAGTGTGCCATGGGGCATTGCGACAGCCCAGCGACCAGTCGAAATCGTTATGGTCACTCGTGAGAAACAGCGGCAGGATGCGGCTTGCACAGTAGAGGATCCCTTTCATGCCGGATTCGGGATTCAGCCCCAGCGATGCCGCCTCCCGAGGAATCTCATCGGGCGGATTGAGCCAGAAAGACACCGCCTCGTATCCGATTGGTTCTACATGAGTCCGTTCCTTCGCGATCCGCTCCAGCGAATAAAACCGCACCCGCTCATACAGTGGTGTCTCCAACTTTGCGTACACTTCCCCCAGCGAAACGGTTCCACACCCCAGAGCCCTGCGCTCGAGTACGGTATCGACATGATCGACCATGGTCCCGGTGACCGGATCGGTATAGTAGTCGACCGACGTCTTCTTCACCCCGACCACATTGGTTTGCGTATCGTGAGAGATCATCTTGTACGTATTACCGTGGCGAAAGTAAATCGCACCGGGATAGAACAATCGAAGCGATTTGTATTTATCCATTCGATCCAGCACCGCCCCGGTATCTTCATCCAGCACAACGGTACTCTCATCCCCGTAGCCTCGAAGGCGGACTTCGAAGGCGGGATGGTCTGCCTGGGCGTGAAACCAGTTGCCCCCTATATTTCGAAGTATCGCCGTTTCCTCGCATACATCGAGACACAACCCGGTCGAATACCCGAAATGATCCTTTTCACTACTCTTGATTGGCAATTCCGCGGCGGCACATCGGACGTGGCCGACAACAACAAATGGATTATCCTTTTCTATTATCGTTTGCTCCAGCGGTCGGGAGAACAGGAACTCCGGATGTTCCATGACATACTGGTTGATTGCCGTATCAACCCCCACCAGCACGACAAGCGAATTCCGCCCCGAACGCCCGACCCGTCCCGCCTGCTGAAAAAAAGAATTCAGATTACCCGGATACCCTACAATAATGCAGGCATCGAGCACCCCGATATCGATCCCCAGTTCAAGAGCACGGGTCGTGGACACGCCCAGAATATCTCCCTCCCGAAGCCGCCGTTCCCAGTCACGACGCTGCGCTGGGGAATAGCCGCCTCGGTACGGAATCACCTTGCGCGCGAGCTCGGAATCCCTCAAAGCGTCCCGCGCATACCGGTAAATCATCTCGGCGGTATTCCGTGCCTTACTGAAACAGATAACCGCATTGCCGCGACGCACCAATTCGGTCATCAATTCGGTAGCCTCCACATTGGCACTTCGACGAGACCTCCAGGTACCGGACTTGATTTTCGGGGGATTCCACAAAACGAATGTTTTCGCCCCCGAACCGGCGCCCGATTCACGAATGACCGAAAACGTTTTTCCCGTAACTCTTGATGCGGCGTCGTCGGGATTGCCCGAAGTCGCGGTCAGGCAGACAAATTGTGGCTTTGAGCCGTAGAAACGGCATATTCGGTCCATTCGACGAAACACGTTGGCCATATTCGCCCCGAAAAAGCCGGTGTAGGTATGGGCCTCATCGAGAACCACGTACCGAAGCCCCCGGAAAAACCGTTCCCATCGACCGTGAGACGCAAGCAATCGCATGTGCAGGATTTCGGGATTGGTGACCAGAACCCGGTTGCGCCCTCCGGCTCCACGCGCCTGGGGGGATCCGCTGTCGGCGTCGTATGCAACGGCCCTCGGGGGTGTGATTTCTTCGGGAAAAACACACTTCTCCACCGCTTGATTCCAGACATGAATCTGGTCCCGCGCAAGTGCTTTGGAAGGGAACAGCAGAAGAGCGGTCGCCGAGTCGTTTCCGCACAACTCCTGATACAAGGGAACCTGCCAGCATAAGCTCTTGCCACTTGCCGCGGAAGTCGATATGCATACATTCTGTCCACGAAGGGCAGATCGAATAGCTTCGGACTGGTGGCCAAACAACTCTCCAATCCCAAGCGCCGCGACAAATTCTCTTCCGAATCGATTCACCTCGGTGGGGATATCTTCGAAACACGGGTTCCGGGCGGGAACGGTGTGCTCATGCACAATCTGACCGGCGTAGTTGGGGCTCTTACGTGTATCCTGGAGGAACGATGCTACATCCATGTGGAGTAATATATGAAATACCGCCCCCGGGAAGTGCTGTGCTGCGACGGAACGGCTGTTGAGCGGAACTTTTCATCGATTCCATGAAAACCGGAAAAAAACACGATTCCTGAGCTATTTTCATAATAGAAGTTCGAAAGGGCGGGAAACATGCAAGAAGGCAGTTGCACAGTTTCCAAACGTTCCAACCTCACGAGTGGACCGAGGGATCAGAGGGAAGGAGCCTATATGAAATTCGGGATTATTGCTGTCGGTGTGCTGGTGGGCCTGGTTGCGCTCGCATGCGAAAACCGGGATGTGCTATCCTCCGGACCAGGGGCGGGAAGCAATGGAAGGAAAGATATCCCCACCGGCACGATTCAACTCCTCTACCCCGGTGAAGAGTGCCTGGACGAAGGAGAAAGCGTTAAGAAATTATCTCCGCAGGCTTCGGTTGAGTTGGCCGATGGTAGTGTGCTGTTTGTGTGCGTCATGAAACGTACCTATGGATCGATTGTGTTTGTCGCCTGCAGTGAACAGGGCGGCGTTCTCTGGTCGCGATGGCTCGATCGGACAGGTGGCGACCTGAGTTTCACCATCAAGGGGGTAGCCGCCATGCCCGACGGTGGATTTGTCGTCGCAGCCTCGGGAGGGAGAAGGTATGCAACGGTTTTCCGACTCATGCGCTATTCTTCGAATGGTGACGTGCTTTGGGAACAGGAACTGGGAAGATTCAGTTGGGAGTCGGGGTCCCATAGATTTGCAGGTGCGGTTGCGGTACATGGATCTGAAATACTTGCCGTTGGAAGTGACAGGTTCCAACCGTGGTCGGGGAAGGCGGACGTCCACGACCTTGTGCTTTATAGAGTCAATTTCAGTGGTGAAGTAACTGCCGGTATATCTTATCCGGCTTCGAACGTTTCAGAGCAGTACACTACCTACGATATGCAGGTGAAACCCGACGGTACCATTACCGTGGCCGGAACGTTGATCAATTCCTATTTCCTGCTCCACCTGTCGCAAAACTACGATTTTCTTTCTCTCAGGCGATTCAGCCTTCAGGATGAACGTATGAAAATCGGCGACATGACATTTCTTTCGGACGGAGGATTGTGTATCGGCGGATATACGTCCGTAAACAGATCAATGGAAACCAGCACCAACCCGGACAGATACATACTGATACGAACCGATGAAGACGGAAGCCCGAAATGGACCAACGCGTACGCGGCTCCCGGGCCGCTCAGTTACCGGCTTTTCGACACGTACACCATGCCCGACATCCCTCTGTTCCTTTCCGAGCTACCGGACGGCGGCTTCCTGGTGCAGACGACCTGCCTGACAAGCAAGACTCCGAGTTTTCAGAAGCAAGCGCATGTTTTCGCCGTCGACCGGGAGGGAAAGGTGCGGTGGGGACGCACGCTGAAGACTGACAGCACATCCTTTTTCGGTCCGGCAGCCGCCCCTCTTTCCGGCAACCCTCTTTTGATTGCATCAACAAAAAATTTCGGCCTTGCGGAGGGAATATCCGGACTGCTGACGATTCCGTCGAATATGGACGGCTTTACCATGTGCTCGGCCGTAAAAGAACAACCGAAGTTCAAAGCTACGCACACATTCACGACCGATTCGGTTACGGTTTCCCCCATTGAGTGGAACGAGTCTAACGTACCCTCCAGATCAGTCAGACGAGACTGTCGTCTTACGGTCGAAGAGGTCTGCATCAACTAGCCCAAGTTTTAGAACCTGCTATAAACCGCCGCTGCCCGTGCTGAGTGGAGCGGAAGTGCCGAACCAGGGCGTGGATTTGCCGGACTTTAGATCCAAAATAAGAAAAGCCGGCGTGGCGCCGGCTTTCCCGATCAGGCTTTCGCCTGATACCCCATCATCATCACACAC
>CAZEMW010000184.1:0-7041 GCA_964513105.1 uncultured Fibrobacterota bacterium | reverse complement strand
CTCTGGAAGGGTGTGCCGGTTGTAACACTGGCAGGCGACAGGCATTCCGGGCGAGTGGGAGTCTCCATTCTGACCAACGCGGGTCTCGAGGAACTCATCGCAACGACTCCTGAGGAATACATCGCGATATTGGTGAAAATGAGCCGTAACCATGACTATCTATACCGCTTGCACTCACGTGCCGGACAAGCTTTGAGCACGGGTCCGGTGTGTGACTGCGATCTATTCGCGCGAGAGTTCGAAAAAGCAATGCTGAACATTCACACCCGCGCACTGCAGTCCCCTGCCGGAGAACCACATGAGTAGGAATCCGTCGAGCAAAGAATCGTGCGCAGCCGATGTAAACCGGCTGAGAATGCTGCAAAGAGAAGGTGTCGAAGCAATACAAACGAGAGACTTCGAAACGGCCTGCGCCTGCTTTCTCCAGAGCCTCACGATACAGCCCGACAACCACGTTTCCCATCGCTGTCTCGCCACAGCGTATTTCGGCCTGGGAAACGCCGGTGACGCTTTACGATCTCTGCAAAGGGCGATTCAACTGAACCCGTCCGATGCGGAAACGTGGTATGAAATGGCTAATCTTCTGGCGGAGTTGAACCAATGCAATACGGCACTACAGTCATACTGTCAAGCGATTCGGCTCAACCCCACCTGCGTTGAAGCCGTCCATAACCGCGCCGACCTTCTTCTCTCAATGGGGCGAGTGAAGGAGGCTATTACAGAATATCGATACATCCTGGCGAACCTTCCCTACTGCCGACAGAGCCATGACAACCTGCTTCTTGCCCTCCATTATCTGCCCGAAATGAGTTCGGAGCAACTGTTTGCGGAACACCGTGAGTACGGAAGGCGAATTGCTCAGCAACCGGCTATGCGGCTTTCACATTCACCTCCGCCTCCCTTACGAGTCGGATTCGTATCCGCCGATTTCAGGAGACATTCGGTGGCTTATTTTATTTCTCCTCTTCTGGAAGATACCGAAGAAACCGAGATCTATTGCTATGCATCGGTATCCAACCCCGACCATACCACGGAAACCATCAAACACAACGCTTCCCATTGGCGCGACATCTCCCGGCTCAGCGATTATGAGGCGGCCGAAATGATCCGCCGCGACGGGATTCATGTACTTGTAGACTTGTCCGGACACACCGCGGGTAACCGACTGGGCATTTTCACCTACCGTCCGGCGCGGGTTTCGGCAACATACCTGGGATATCCGGACACAACGGGCATACCACAAATTGATTATCGCATCACCGCGAAAACCGCGGAGCCGCCCGGCGCTGAAGAGTACTACACCGAGCAGTCGGCTTTTCTTCCACATGGATTCCTGTGCTATACCCCGCCGGTTGGTAGTCCGCAGCCACGTAGCTGTAAAGACTCTCGCCCAGCAACCTATGGATCATTCAACAATATCGCAAAACTATCCGAACAGACCATCGAGGCCTGGTGCGATATCCTGAAACAATCTCCCCATTCCAGACTTCTGCTGAAATATGGGAGGCTCAACGATCCAACCGTTGCAGAGTGCCTGTCCGGAAAATTCACCGGACGAGGGATTGCTCGCGAACGAACCGAATTCCGCGGGGAAATAGAAGGCGTGGAAAAACATCTCGAATGCTATCATTCTATTGATATTGCTCTGGATCCTATCGGATACAACGGTACTACCACGACGTGTGAGGCATTATGGATGGGCGTACCGGTTGTTACCTGCCTCGGGGATCGACACTGCCAAATGGTGGGCGCGTCTATTCTTCGACAGATGGAGCTGCCCTCCTGGATCACCACGAGTCCGGATGAATATGTGAAAACAGCGGTTGAGTGGGGGAAACGCCCACCGGCTCTGCGCGGGGAAGACCTTAGAAAGCACATGCTTGCCGGCCCGCTTTGCCGCCGTAAAACTTTCTCCCGAGAGTTTCGTGGCCTCATGTACCGCCTGTGGGAACAAGGCCTATCGAAACCCGCCCCCTGAATCGCCAAGAACTAGACAAAAAGGAGGACTACCGGTGTCCGACATACAAAACATTCTCAAGGAAGCGGGTTCCGCACTCAGCGCCCGCAGGCTGGAGGCCGCCGAGGAAAAATACCGTCAGGTATTGCTGGTTGACCCAAACAATGCAGAGGCGCACTGTGGCCTGGGCGCATTGGCGGATATTTCCGGCCGCCCGGTCGAAGCGCTCAACCTTTTGAAAAAGGCAGCTGAAGAACTACCGGGCGACGCACGATACCTTTACAACTATGGAACCATGCTTCAACGCCAGGGGAAATACGACGAAGCGGAGTCGATGTTTCGAAACGCATTGAACAGCAAACCGGATTACCCCTTGGCCATGAACAACCTGGGAGCCATACTCGACCTGAAGGGCCGACTTACCGAGGCGACTGAATGGTTTCGACGCGCAATAGAGGCACAGCCCTCCTTTTTCGCCGCCCACAGCAACCTCGGCAATACTCTCAAGGACGGCGGATATCTTCCCGAAGCCGTGCAGGCATATCGCAATGCACTCAAGATAAAACCCGACTACCAGATCGCCGTATCCAATCTATTGCTTACGCTAAACTACATGCATGATAAATCTCCGGAAGAAATCCTTCGGGAGCACACCTATTGGGTCGGCAAGCTTGCCGAAAACATCCAGCCTTCACCAATCCCCCGTCATGCGGGAGAGCAGCTCGATCGCCCGTTACGTGTGGGGTACGTGTCCGCCGATTTCCGCACACACTCAGTTGCCTATTTCTTTGAGCCCATTCTGGAACATCACGACCGGAGTAAATTCGAAATATTCTGCTATTCAGATGTGCCCGTACCGGATCGTGTGACCGAGCGGATGCGCCGGTTCGTTCATGGATGGCGCAGGATTGTGCGGCACACCGACGAGCAGGTGGTGAATATGATACGTGAAGACGGGATCGATATACTCGTGGACCTGGCCGGTCACTGCGGACTCAATAGAGCCGGTGTGTTTCTTCGAAGAGCCGCGCCCGTCCAGATATCCTATCTGGGGTATCCGAACACAACCGGAATACCGGCTATGGATTATCGATTCACCGACGGCGCTGCCGATCCGGAGGGCTATGATGCACATCATACGGAAACGCTCTGCCGATTCCCGGGCTCGTTTCTCTGCTATCGTCCTCCCGAAAACGCGCCAACGATTGCGCCGCCCCCATTCATAGACCGTAAGCACATAACTTTCGGCTCCTTCAATAATCTCAGTAAAATCACTGATGAGGTTATCACGCCCTGGTGTCAAATCATGAGTTCGGTTTCGGAATCTCGATTTCTTCTTAAATGCAAACCATTTTGCGACGAAGGCGTCCGGAAGAATGTGATTCGAAAGTTCGCACAAATGGGAATTGCGGAAGACCGATTGCAGTTGGTCGGACACAGTTCGTCGGTGAAGGAACACCTGGAATGGTATGGAAAGGTTGACATTGCGCTGGACCCTTTCCCCTACAACGGGACCACCACTACCTGCGAAGCGCTCTGGATGGGGGTACCGGTCGTCAGCCGCGTTGGAAACCGTCATGCCTCACGGGTAGGTCTCTCAATTCTGCGGAATGTCGGTCTCGCGGGACTCGCGGCGGGGTCAAACGAGCAGTACACAGCTCTGGCCGCTTACCTGGCGGGTGATGTGAACCGGCTCTCCAAACTCCGGTTCAGCTTGCGTGAAGCGGTCGCGAACTCCAGCCTGTGTGATGCGTACGCGTTCACCAGTACGCTCGAGAATGCGTATCGGCAAATGTGGGAGCATCCGGGGGGATAAGATCAAGGATCAGACTTCGTCGTCGCCCAGTCACCGAAGGTCGAGGATCGAAGAACAAAGATCGGAGAGAGCTTACGGGAGATGGTAGAATCGGCGCGGTCATGATTATGTGGCAAATCACAAAACCGTGCGGTTCCGCAAAAGGTCTAAAGTCCCGAGCGCCGTCTGTCGATACATTCAGTGAAGGGTGAATGAGAGATCAACTGAAACAAAGGAGTTTGCGGGGCAAGATCTAAAAAATTCGGTAATTGAGTTGTATCACTGTTCGGCAAGGACGCCGAATGGAAAACAGACGGGTTCGATGACGCAGTCGAAACCGTAAAAACACGGAGGTTCTCCCATGCGTATTAACCATAACATCAATGCGATGGTAACCCAGGGCTCCCTTTTCCGGGTAAACCGTGATGTGTCGAAATCCCTCGAAAGACTGTCAACCGGCCTTCGAATCAACCGTGCCAGTGATGATGCCGCCGGTCTTGGTGTCTCTGAAAACCTGCGTACCCAGATTAAAGGTACTGCTCAGGCAAAACGAAACGCTCAGGACGGAATCGCGGTATTGAGCGTTGCCGAAGGTGCTGCAAACGAAATCTCGGATATTCTGCAACGTATGCGCGAGCTTTCGGTCCAGTCCGCCAACGACACGCTGACCGCTACGGAACGTGCGTACACCGATCAGGAATTTCAGGCTCTCATCGAAGAAATAGACCGTATTGCCGATGTTACCAATTATAACGGCATGAAGCTTCTCTCGGGATCGACTGCAAGTGAGCGATTTGGCTCGGGCAGTGTCGGATCCGCATTGTGGATCGATGCGAATGCTACATACGGCGCCGACAGTATCACGATTACCATTGATACACTCAGTACGGCTACCGGCACCGGCATCGGTGTACAAACCCTTGATCTTACCACGCAAACCGGTGCGGCTCTCGCGATCAGTACACTGGATACCGCCATCAACAGCGTGAACTCGATGCGGTCCGATATGGGTGCGTTTATAAACAGGCTCGAGCACGCTATCAACAACGTCACCGTATCGAACACCAACCAGCAGGCGGCCGAATCTCTGATTCGTGACGTGGATTTCGCCCACGAAACCACACAATTCACACGGAATCAGATCCTTACCCAGTCGGCGACAGCGATGTTGTCGCAGGCCAATATGGTACCGCAATCGGTCCTGCAATTACTTGGCTAACACTCTTAGAAAAGCCTCATTTCATCAGAAGGGGAATGCACCGGCATTCCCCTTTTTGCTATGACGGCGCGTCCGTACCCGCCTGGTGATACCCCCCCCGACCTTTTCTGTCCCGGCTACCGGTTCTATATTTATGATGGAGTCCGGCATCGGTGTGTTTCTGAACAGGCCCATTCAAAGGAAGAAATCATGGTCCCCCGTTGTATCGGCAGCAAAATCATTTTACCGGTTCTCGTAATCCTCGGGTTGTCGGCCGGGGCCGACAAGGGCGATTCCACGGCATCTCGAAGGGAAGCGGGGTCCCGGGTCCAGATTCTGGCAATAAACGATTTTCATGGCCATATCGGTTCCAGAAAGTCTTTGGACGGTCGTCTGGTTGGAAGTGCTCCGGTACTCGCAGCATATCTCGAACATGAGCGCCGGGTGTTTAATGGTGAAACCTTTATTGTTCACGCCGGGGACCTGGTAGGTGCCTCGCCTCCACAGAGTGCCCTTTTGCAGGATGAACCCACGATTCTGTTTTTCAATGCACTTGGTGGAGAGAAGTGTCGAATTGAACGAAATCATCCACAATGCCGACTCATCGGAATTCCGGGAAACCACGCATTCGACGAAGGCATTCGGGAGTTTTTGCGTCTGATAAACGGCGGGAACCACCCCGACGGCCCTTTTCTTACAGATCCATACGGCGGCGCCGAGTTTCCGGTAGTTTGCGCCAATATCAGATACAAAAAGGACTCAAGCCACGTTTTCCCTCCATACGTGATTCGGAATGTACAAGGAGCCCAAATAGCCTTTATCGGCGCAGTACTGAAAGAGACCCCCACAATGGTTACCCCGGGAGGCGTCTCGACTCTCTGTTTTGAGGATGAAGTCACCGCCGTAAACCGCGCAATCGAACAAATTGTGCAAAAAAGAATCCGGGCGATTATTCTTCTTATTCATCAAGGAGGTGAGCAGCAACCATATACTGGATGGACAAGAAGAAACACCGACTCTATCACCGGGCCGATAGTTGACATTGTAGAGAATCTCCACGAAGAAGTCGACATCGTGATCGGAGGCCACACTCATAAGTTCATGAACGCGCACATTCCCAATACCGGAGGAAAACCGACGCTTGTTACCCAGGCATGGTCGTCGGGCACGGCATACGCCGACATTGAACTTGAAATCGACAGTACAACGCACGACATTACCACAAAATCAGCCCGTATTGTTAGAACGTGGGTCGATTCCGGGGTCGGAAGCACCCCCGACCCGAGTATCAGAAGCCTCGTAGAAGCGGCCGACCGGCACGTTTCAGATCTGGTGAACCGGACGGTTGGGCGAGCCGCACACAAAATAGCTCGCTCCAAATCCGAAGCAGGCGAATCCGCCCTCGGAAACCTCATCGCCGATGCGCAGCGATCCGCAACCGGAACCGATTTCGCGTTCATGAACCCGGGCGGCATACGGGACGATATGGATTCGGGTGTTGTCACCTGGGGCGAACTGTATGCCATCCAGCCCTTCGGGAATAATCTTGTTACGATGAAACTAACCGGTCGGCAGGTAGTTGACGTACTGAACGAGCAATGGGTTGGTCAATCGTATTCGCGCATTCTCCAGATTTCGGGGCTGGTCGTGACCTGGGATGCTTCGCATCCTCCCGAAAACCGCATTGTAGAGATACGGCTGCCCTCCGGAGAACCGATAAATCCGCAAGCAACCTACACGGCAACCGTCAACAATTTCCTTGCCGAAGGAGGCGACGGGTTCGACGTCTTCACTCGCGGCACCGACAGATCCGTTGGGCCGGAAGATCTGGAGGCTTTGACCGATTATCTCA
The DNA here is from genome assembly GCA_964513105.1 of uncultured Fibrobacterota bacterium. Classification (GTDB taxonomy): domain Bacteria; phylum Fibrobacterota; class Chitinivibrionia; order Chitinivibrionales; family CAYFVL01; genus CAYFVL01. Next base: position 239 of record CAZEMW010000184.1, on the reverse strand, counting down.
AGAAGTCGAAGGACCCGGTTTCATCTGAGATTGAGGGCAGAATTCGTCGCATTGCCGGGGATTCGGTCTCCGGTGATTCTCAAAGTGAGGCATCGGGACACTGACCACGGCATTAAAGACGACATATGCTGCTTTTCAATTTCCTCAAGAATCAAATATTTTCGACTAATTAGTGCCTGTCCGGAAACACCCGTTCATCGAGCGGAGTCGAGATGAACCCCCTGTTTCCGGCCGAAAAC
>CAZEMW010000183.1:0-7065 GCA_964513105.1 uncultured Fibrobacterota bacterium | reverse complement strand
ACCAACGGCTTCGCAGACTTCCTTAAGCCCCGTCCCGGCGTGCTCAAGCGCCGCTTCCGGCGTAAGCATACCGTTCTTGGCAGAAGCAATTGCCGCACACCCCGTCTTCACTATGAGAACGTTGTGAGAAAGCAACTCTTTCGTAAGCGTGTTTATATAGGCATCGAGTTGCGTCTTGGGATTATTGCATCCGACGATACCGACAATACCGTGAATCCGATTCTGCATGATCGCATCGTTCAACGGCCGAAAGGACCCTCGATATCGTCCGCCAAGCATATACTTGATCGCCGGAACACTGAACCCCGCCACCAGCGGTTTCTTCTGTGAAGGAATCGCCGTCTTGGCCCGGTCGCGATTTTTGTAATTGTCAACAGCCCGTTTCAAAAGGATCACCGCCGATTCGCGCGCCTGATCATGATCGAAATTGGCACGAGATGCGCCCACGGTCTGAGCGATCTGACTGGTTGAGACGATCTCCGTATGATACGCACTCGCCACGTCGGGAAGAGACGGCATGCAGCATTGTACATCGATAAGCATCATCTCAACGGCACCGGTAATGACCGCAAGTTCCTGTTGCAGGAAGTTTCCGGCGACCGGAATGCCGTGACGCATAAGGATCTCATTTGCCGTACAGCAAATTCCCGCCAGGGTGATTCCCTCGGCTCCGGCGGCTTTGGCGTATTCGATTACTTCGGGATCTCCGGAGGCGACCGCAAGCATCTCGGACAGCTCGGGTTCATGTCCGTGAACAACCACGTTCACCGTGTCCTCGCCCAAGACACCGAGGTTGGCCGCACTGCGAACCGGATACGGTGTGCCGAAAAGTATATCGGAGATAATTGTTGCGATTCGAGATCCGCCCCATCCGTCGGAAAGCGCCGTTCGGTATGCATGACGGAGTATGTGTCGGTAATCGTGATCGACTCCCATGTGAGTTCGATGCATCGCCTCGACCACATTCCGGTCTATCCCGGTAGGTACGACTTGCGCTCGTTCCCACACACCATTTCTCTTTGCCGGCGCAAGTGAGAGGGTTTCCAGCGGCATCTCCTGACGAGTGAATTCCTGAAGAAAGAGTTCCGCGAGGTCCTTGGCGACGGAATCCTTTGAACGTCCGTCTTCCTCTACTCCGTACTGACGTGCCGCTCTCCGCAAGGCGTCTTCATCGCGTATGGAATAATCCCCACCCTCCCCTTCGGCGGTTTTCTTCAGCAACAGTGCCAGATGACGGCCATGGTCTGAGTGTGCCGCGGCTCCGCCGGCAACTTCACGCAGAAAGTTTCGGGCGACAATGGTGTCGGCATCGGCTCCGCAAATGCCTCGCGGTGCCTTCTTTGTAATTCGACACGGTCCCATATAACAGATGCGACAGCACACACCACTTGTGCCGAATTTACACGGCGCTCCTTGAGCATCCACCCTGCTAAAGGTGGTCTCAACGTTGTCGGCATGCGCTTTTTCCAATGCCGACACCGACGCCGCATCCGATACTCGTTCACTCGTTTTCTTTCGTTCAACTGCCATTCGACCTCGCTTTTTCAGTACGTAGGACGCCGTTCCAGCGACGACGTTTCCGTCGTCGACACGCTCCGTGAAAGAGGTGTATGCATTTGTATTGTCAACCGAAGACAAGAGAACGGGGTTCCAGGATATGAGGTTGCCGTGTTCCTATGGGACACGGCGTCCACGGCCACACTCGATTGCGCCGCTCAATGATGGCCGAAAAATTCGCGCCAGGCTGCAGGCCGGCTGTGAAGCAGCCGCCTAGAGATCGACGGATCCGAGCATGGTATCTATTCGTTCGAGAACCGGGTTTTCAGGCGACACCTCATCAAGAGGTCGGCCGTTTTCGGAAAACTCGGCGATCTCGTCATTGTCCGGAAGACCGATAAGCAGGTCCGCTCCGAGTTCTTTGCCGACATCATTTGCCGAATCGGAAAGTTCTCCACCGGAACGCACTCGATTGACCACCAGGACAAGACGTCGGTATTCGATTTCCATTTCGGATGAAAGCCGATGCAATCGACGCACCGTCTCGAGTCCGCGTCGCGACGGATCGGCGACCATTATCATCAAATCAACTTTGCGAACAATCCGTCGGGAAAGGTTTTCGAGTCCGGCTTCATTGTCCAGAACGATATACGGGTAATGCGAAGAGACTTGTTCGAGGGTCTGCTTCAGCACATTGTTGGCGAAACAGTAACACCCCGGCCCTTCGGGTCTGCCCATGGCGATTAGGTCGTAATCGGTCCCTTCCACCATCGCCTCGGCGATCTTCATCTCCAGCAATTGCTGCTTGGAGATTCCGGCGGCCATTCCCTTACCGGCAATCTCGCGGGCTTCTTCCCGCACACCACCGATGGTTTTCCGGACCTCAAATCCCAGGACCCCGTCCAGACATGTATTCGGATCGGCATCAACCGCCAGCACCGGCCCTTTCTTCCGTGCCGCAAGTCGAGAAACGACAAGCGCAGCAACGGTCGTTTTTCCGGTGCCCCCTTTACCTGTTATTGCTATCGTATAACTCATTTGATTTTTGCTGTCGCAGGAATATTGATACTTCGAGTATGAACACACCCGTGCAATCGCCCCGAAAAAAGAAGCGATAAATTGACTTACCTGGAACGGAAGCTTCCTTCTGGGATGATTGCCGAATGTGCATCGAATGAACAAGCGGAATTTGCATTGTCCGTGCATTCTCAGGTTCACGGAAACCGACTCAAAAATCGATTGGGACGCCCTGCACATTCGTTGCCCCGACGGAACATGAACGATTGATGATGAGTATCAATTCGATTAAAACGGGATAAGATTCTCGTCATCGAAGTCTTAAAAAATATATGATGTCCCTCGTTTAATGCCGAAATGACACCAAAACGCCCAAGAACAGCGATAATGCGCATTTTCTTATTCTTTTCCGACCGACTTGAGCAGACCCTTAAGTAGTGCGGTCTCCTCTTCTCTCATACCCTCCAGAACCGAAACGCCGTCCCGGTCCGACTTTCGGAGTCCTTCAAGGTACGGAATAGATGCACCCAGAGGATGATTCGGAAACGAGGAACGAATAAACTCTTCATCCTGAGAATCCTGCACTTTGTTACCCACAAGCATGAGGTTCTTGAGTCCGATTTCATCCGCCATCCGCATTATTCGCTTCGTAGAGTCTATCGAACGCTGCCCCGGTTCCACGATAATCAGCAGTTTATCGACACCCTTTGCCGTCGCACGTCCCAAATGCTCCACGCCGGCTTCCATGTCGAGAATCAGTGCATCGTCCTTGTACAACACCATGTCGGTGACCAGTGCTTGGAGAATCACATTTTCCGGACAGGCGCATCCGCCGCCACCACGAGAAGAGGCCCCCAGTACCAGAAGAGATACACCGTTGTGGGAAACGGCCAGATTATCGGGAATATCGGAAACATTCGGATTCAGCCGAAAAATCTGCCCGTATTCCTTCACTCGTGCCCCGGTACGCTCTTCAATCAGCGCCCGCTGCTCGGATATCGGTACGATTTCTCTCTGAAGGGCCGCGGGAATTCCCAATGCCGAAGCCAGATTCGCATCCGGATCCGCATCGACTGCGAGAACCCGACGTTTCTCCCGTGCCAGGATTAATGCCAAAGCCGCCGAAATCGTTGATTTTCCAACACCGCCCTTACCCGATATGGCCAATTTCATATATGGTGCACCTCATAACTGGAATCAAACACTCAAATCAGAAAAATACGAGGCCGCTATGAATTTCGATCACTCCGAAGATTCGCGGCCTACTTTGTCGCAAAAGAGAGAAATGGTGATCAGTAGCCATACTTTTCGCGCATAGCCGTGGAGAGTTTCCCCACCATCTCAAACACCGCCTCGGCGTCCGAAGGTTCCATCGAACCGGTGCCGCATGAAGGAGTAAGTACCGCTTGCTCGGTGATGAGAGTTTTGTCGATTCCCTTTGAAACGAGATTATCCATCATTTTTTCCAGATGCTCGGAAAGGCTCTCCACGGTCTGCTCGCGGATGGCGGTCGATGTCGGCACTATTCCCCAGGCAAGTGCTCCGCCACGCTCCAAATGCGCCTTGACCTCATCGGGATACATGGCAATTGTTTCACCGTATTCGAACGCATCGAAATTTACCAGGTCCACCCCGGCATCCATCAGAATGCTCCACTCGGTATTCCCACAGCAATGCACTCCGGCAATTGCGCCGTCTGCATGAACGGCCTCCACCACCTCGGCAAGATGCGCAACGACATCTTCGCGCTTTACCGAAACATACGTGGAACTACCAAATGCGGAGAGAATCGGCTCGTCGATGAAGCAGATCACTTTTTCCGCAAACGGTTGAAATTTCTGTATCTGCCAGCGACACTTCATCGCCAATGCTTTCACCACCACATCGCGGAACTCTTCATTGTAATACACCGCCCGTTTGTTCTCATCGACGATAGTGAGCGCAAAACTGATCGGGCCGGTAGTCTGGACTTTTACATAAGGAAGTTTTCCTCCCCGTTTCTCCAGGGTGTCGAGCATCGTGTACAAACCTTTGGAGAACTCCGGACTAACGGCAAGTGCGGAGCAGTCACCGGTTCCGTCGTCGGGGTCCATTGCAGTCATATAGGCTTCATAAAATTCCGCGAAATCCTCTGAATAATCACCCGACGTATCCAGATACATCCGTGTTTTTTCGCGATCAATCACTGCTCGAGGAATGCCCTCCGAATACTGAATCTCCATTTGCTCATTGAGTCCGAGCTTCGGAAGCTGCGGCCAGAAAGGGGATTCTTTCAGGTTGGTGAGCGATACATTCACGGCATGATCGGCATCTTCAAAAGGCATACTGCCGATTCCGGTGGCCATAAATTGTGGTTTATTCATAGATACTCCTTCCAAAGCTTCATTTCGATGCACGACACCTAAGAATTGCGGACAAATCCGTAAGCAAATATATAAAATCGGCCACATCGGGTTGCCTGGAGACGCAATGCAAGCTCGATTCAGGACGATAACGGACAGGTGATTTCGTGTCGCCGGGCCCTGTGACCGACAAATCCACTTCGGCATTTCGACAAGCGCAGCACAAGACAAGCTCCCTCCGACCGGCACAGTGCATCACAGTGCCGGCCCGCTCCTAGCCCAGGTTTCACAGCCGACTCACGGCATTCTGCGCAAGCTGTTGCACGATCTCGACTGGGGAATTTGGGTTAACGTAGTATTTGTCCGAAATGGGGGGTTGCTTGGCGCTTTGTGGCCAAACCTACCGCGAACTGGTGTCCCGGCTTTTCAGCGGGAAGGTATTGGGGTCATGTCACGGGAGTCCGGTTACTCGTTTTCTCCGCTGTCGACATACAGATACTCGAGGTTGTGCAATATCCCACCCACGATTGAGGGATTTACGTTCTTCACTCGTTCGGTGATGCACACGACCCGTTCCGGGCTCACGGTGAAAATCAGCGGTACCTGTTCTGAGACTATTCTCTGCCACTCCCCGTACAGTTGTTTTCGTTCCTCGTCGTTGTACGTTTGTGAGGCCGCCTCGAATATCGTATCAATTTCGGATTCCCAGTCCGTCGACGGCGTTTCTTGTGCGGGGAACCAGAAGTGATGTACCCCTCCCGAACTCCAGACGTCAAGTCCGTGGTGCGGTTCCGGGCTGCCGCTCATGCCGATAAGCGCCGCTTCCCACTGATAGGGAGGAAACTGCATCCTTCTGAGAATTTCGGACCACGGAAGCTCGGCGGTGGTAACCTGTATGCCAATCTCCCGCAGATCCTCACGAATCAAATCAGCCATTTTCACTCGTACCCGATTTCCAAGATTGGTGACAATTCTGAAAGCAACCATTTTCCCATTTTCGTCTTCCAGAATGCCGTCTTCATCGGTATCCGTAAAGCCAAGTTCCGAAAGAAGTCGACGAGATTTCTCCGGATTATAGGGGTACTCGGTGACCTTCCCGGAAAAGAAGAAGCCCTGCGAAGGCGACATCGGGCCCCATTGTGGATGCCCGTAGCCACTGAAAACACTATCGATCATTTTATCACGATCGAGTCCGTACGAAACGGCCCGACGAAAACGGACATCGCGAAACCACTTGACTTTCGCAGTATCGCCATATGGACGACCGGTTGCCGGATTTCGCCCCGTATTCTGGTTCAGTACCAGGAACCCGGCATCGGCCGAAGGCCCCAGACGGTAAACTGAAAAACCGCGCTCCCCCTGTGATTCCTGCAGGAAATCGGAATCCTCGGCCCGAGCGGCAAGATAGTCCAGATTCCCTTCGATAAAACCCTGGAACTGAGCATCCAAATCGGGAAGTATCGAAACTATCACGCTGTCGAAGTAAGGTAGTTTTTCTCCGGCAGAGTCGGTTTTCCAGTAGTGAGGATTGCGTGCGAGAACCAGACGTCTGCCGGGTGAGTATTCGGCGGGGACAAACGGGCCGGTACCCACGACATGGCCAAAATCATCCTCCGCATGAGTGAGAGGCATCTGCGGTACGTTACCGTCTTTACCCTGGAGGTGTCTTGGAAGAATTTTGGTTGTGACACTTCTGAGGAAAGGTGAGAAGGGAGCTGGAAGCGTAAAACGAACCGTATAGCTGTCTACCGCGGCAAAGGTGACCGGTTCTCCATTTGCCATGAATCGCGAATTGCCGCCGGAAAGAGTTGTATCGACGGTCGAGATCATTTTTTCATAGGTGTACACCACATCGTCGGAAGTAAAGGGAATCGAGTCCGACCAAAGCACGTTACGCCGAAGGTAAAATGTCCACCGATGCCCGTCTTCGGAGCGATCCCAGCTCTCCGCCAATGCGGGGACGAGCTCGCCCTCAACACCGCCGACGGCAACCAGTCCTTCGTAGGTAAAATCAAGCAATGCTCTTGTCTGCGGATCGGCAGTCAGCAGAGGGTTGTACGTTTCGGGCTCGACGGTAGTGGATATTCGAAACGTTCCGCCGGGCTCACCGAGGCTCGGAACAAAAGCACGTGCCTGTTCCAGCAAAGATAATTCGACGGGCTTTTCCTTTTTCTCGCACGCACTGAGTACGAGCAATACTGCTATTGTA
>CAZEMW010000182.1:3707-7079 GCA_964513105.1 uncultured Fibrobacterota bacterium | reverse complement strand
CGTAGTGGACTGTTTCGCTCACTTCGCCGGCTCCGTACCGCGTGGTAATCCAGTAGTTTTCGATCAGGCAGTGATTGCGAAAATCGATTTGATGCCGGTTTCCCGCCCGATAAACTAAATAATTGAATTATAGCTCTTTCCACGTGAACATAGCAACACAAAAACGTTTTCCTGTTTTTGTGCCTCATCTATTCGTGTCCGGAAGAAGGTGCCGGGTAGCTACACGACCCGGTAGCCTGAGAGCAAAGATTGTCAGCTTGCCGAAAATTACCAGCTATAGAGCGGCGCAATGGTTTCGTCGCCGATGGAATCAAACGTCTCGTGTTCGGGGATGGGGGAAATCACAACGGCTATCGTGGTTTTCTGTTTACATCCAGCCGTATGTAAGCAGAGGCGTGTCAATCCATCGGCGGGAGTTTCCGGTGCTTCTATTTCTACCGGCTCTACCGTGAACTGCGCTTTGTGGGGAGAGAGTGCGCGAAGCTCGATTACGCGGTCGTCCTGTTTCAGCAGTGCAACGTTCCCCTTGGTGGAAACGTGGGCGGGCGTGAGTGCATTCCATGTCAGGCGCCTGTTCACGGTGCCCACGAATTCGTCCTGGATCAGAATCCTCCGACGTCTATCGAACATTTTGATACCGCGATGAACGCTCCCGGCCCACAGGGCATATGCACTCGACAGCTCGAACACCCCATATGATTCGTCGTCGGTTGATCGATATTTGACTAAATCCCCGCGCCCCACCAGGAGCTGATTAGAGTCGTCTATAAGTGGAACACAATGCCCTAGGCTCCCCAACCGGAAGTATTTCCAGCGCTGAGCATCGTCGGTGTGACGGTCCCAATATCCAGGTAGTGCATAGTCCTCCTTACCCGGGTCAAGGAACCACCGTTTACCGAACACGTCGAGCTCGAATGTTCCAAGATCGAGGTGGCCGTGATTTATGCTGTTGAAACCGCCTTTGGCTACGATGAACAGCGCATTCGGATCATTCGATTCTCGAAATGATATAACGTCGACCGGACCACCAAAGCGCGCATCCTTCTCTGCTTCGGGAACCGATTTCGGGCACGGGACATACCAGATCAGGTGTTGGGGAGAAGCCCGGTGTTCTCGAAGGATCTCATGTTCGATACGTGCGGCCGGTGAGTCATTGAATTTCCTGGCCGCCCAGAAAAACTCGAACAGGGGAGTTCGCCTGGTGCCCAGCTCGAGATCGGCAGTCTTGAAATACTGCCCGGTATCCGCCATATTGAACACTTTTCCACTGGGACCGGTCGTTGCGGCGAAGGCAGTACATGAGTTCTTCACTCCGCGATGATCGGTGAGAGAGAAGTCGTGGTCAAAGACCGATTCCAGAGCCGCGCCGGCATAGGCTACGTATTGGAGAGCGTAACTCCAGTATGAAGGCCCTTCTCCCCAGAAGCCGTCTTCGCCGAAAGAGGAAATGGCCATCCGCATTGATCGACAAGCATAGGGAATGAGTGCGGCGAGGTATTCGGGGTCGGTCTCCGCCACCGCGGCCGCTCCGACGAGGCATCCGCCGTTACAGACCAGGTTCCAGTTGTAGCGGCGCAGTATCCAATTGGTCCAACGTGGCCCCGGTTCTTTTTGCCAGGAATCGAGGGTCGGTTTTAGAGCGTACTCTACAATGGCGGACCGAACTATTTCACGTTGTTCGTTGTCCAAACCGTCGAACAACCAGTCATAGCCGACCCCGACAGCGTTAACCATTTCGGCCATATCGAGGGAGTGTTCCCAATTCCAATCGGGAAAGCGACTTACCGTCATGAGCTCCCGGATACCCGCGGTAAGATACTTTTCCACTCCTGTGTACCGCCAGGCAACGGCGTATGCGTAGATTCTTTCCAGCGCTTGCTTCGATACCGCAAGCAAGCGACCGTCCACGACTTTTCGCTGCAGTGGAGGCTCATCGATCAGTCGGTCGCAAAGAGCCGTCAAATCGTCCAGCATTCGACGAAGATCTCGGTCTCCGTGCGTCTTCAGGCGGCCCACATTCTCCGATAAATCGTGATCCGACAAAAACAGACGAGGATGAGGCCTGGCTTTCGCCAGAGCCTGCACCGATTCTGCATCCAGACCGGCCGAGCTGGGATGATTCGGCGGACGCTCCGGGTTTGTTTTGATCGGCCGAGGTGCATTATTCATTAATTCGGAAATCAACGACATTGATCATTCCTTTTTTTACGAGTCCCATTTGGCGCCGACTAAATGCCTTTTCGAATGGGGCCTCAAAGGCTGAAAAGCCTGTTCGAGTAGTTCCAAGCCGGTAACATAATATCACAAGCAGGGACGAGGGAGGAGACAATGTTTTTTCGTTACTGCCGCCGTTCACTCAGGAGCTTACCCAACTTCATCGTGTGAAACAGTGTTCATTATCCGTTTTTGACCTCGTATTCGTCATAATCTAATTATATTGTTTGCCTCTAGAGGGAGCGAAATACGGCATACTGGGCTCAACAGGCCGATGCATCCGAGTATTTCGAGCATTCGGCAAGCTCACCTGGAGACAGGTTACTCTGACCCCGGCTCATTCCGACACAGCGGCAAGCTCAGTACTCCGCAGTGCAAGGCAACCCCCTCAGCTTCCGAACCGGTTTTCTTCGGAAAGTCGGGGGAACGTCGACGAAACCGAACTGCGAAAAATGAGACCGGAGGGTGTCATCGAGAACAGAAATTCATCGGATTTCTCAAAATCTGCAGTTGGGGAGGCGATGCGACATGTCGAAGAAGACATCGCATGCGGCAGTCTGCAGGTTGGTCGGCTTCTCCCCAAAATCAGCGTCCTGGCAGCCGAGCTTCACTGTTCCAACTCTACCATAATAGAAGCATATCGAAGGCTTGCGAAAAAGGGACTGATACATAAAGAGGGCAAGTTCTGGTGCGTCGGACCAAGAATCGAGACCCGGAAAAAAAGCACGGGCTTACACCATGATGCACCGATCATTCTGGTGCTTCAGCATCGGGAATACGAGTGGAAGTGGCTGGCGGGACTCCCGAGAACCGCTCAATTTTGCCGTCGATTCGTTTCCGAAGCACAACATTTCGGCGTTGCTCTTTCCACCGCATTTACCGGAGTAGGGGACGGCACCTATCTTTCCTATCCGTCGGGTTGGGATAGTGTCGGTAAATGGATAGAGGCGAACGCGAATCGTTACGCCGGGACTCTTATTGTCTCCGATCGCGAGAGTTTCCCCGGCATCGGCGAGTGGGTATCACGTCTCATTGGATTCAAGAAGCATGTCGTTTGGCTTGATCGTCACAATGAGGGATTTCCCCAGAATATTTCTTCCCGCTATTTTACCCGGCTTTTTGCATCTGAAGAGGAAACGGTGTTTGCGGCCGTGGAAC
>CAZEMW010000182.1:0-3697 GCA_964513105.1 uncultured Fibrobacterota bacterium | reverse complement strand
GATCAGGGGCATCGCGAAATTGCTGCCGCAGTAACGGCTCAGGGAACCGGTGGTTGGCAGTTTCGAAGAAAAGAGCTGGTGACCACTGCAGCGCGCAATCTGGGCGTGAAACTTGCAGTGGTTGGGAAAGCCCAACCCGAACCCGGCAGGGACTGTCCTCTGTCCGAGGAGAGCAGGGTCGAGGAATATGGAGACATTATGCCTCGGGTATTTTCGAATCGAGCGGTTTCTGCGCTGATTTCACCCAACGACTATTCAGCATACTATATGTACCACTGGATGCTGTCACATGGCGTGCAGGTACCCGGGGATATATCCCTTCTTTCCTTCGACAATGACCTTCTGCTGAACCTGCTGCCGATTACCACCTTTGATTTTGGACTCGGACTACTCGGCTATAAGGGATTTCATTTACTCTTTGATGTTCTTCCGGTAAAGGGACGTGTGGCCGGCGCAATCGCCGCTACTCCTGAACTTATTGACCGAGGGTCCGTAGCACCGCCCCGTTCGGGGCCTTTGATGTCTTCGGGCTGGTAGCGACCGGCGGGTTGATTCAATCCCGGCATACCTCCGCCTGTTTTTGGCTGCTCGGAGGCTTTTGGCATTGCCCCAACCCAGGTTTCGCAGTCGAGATCGTGCAACAGCTTACGCAGAATGCCGTGAGTCGGCTGCGAAACCCGGGTTACGGTATTGTGGGCGGCAGGTATCCCTGACCGGGGTTTCAAACGAACAATTTTGCGAGGAGTCGGTCACGTGAGGAATTCCAGCAAGTGCTTTCATTGGAAGGGGGCCCGAGAGAGAAAAAGGGAGTGGTACATGGACTACTCCGGTGGTGGGCTCGACACGGCATCGGTTCTTCCCCTTCGCCTCACTTATCTGGGAATGTCGGAAGCATTGGCGGGGTTCGATGCAAGAAATCGTGCCTACCCCCGGTTTTCAATCCACCTCATAGTATCCGGAGTGATGGAACTACAGCTTCATGGTGAAAACCATGTCGCGCGACCCGGTGATGTAGTATTATTCCACAAATCGAGTTCATTCAGCTATCGCAATGGTGGAGTACGGCCGCTTTTGCGCCGATACTTGAGTGTTGAGGGACCATTATTGCAGCCTATCCTGCACCAAACGCAGCTCTCGGAGTGTACGATATATAGTTGTGTACAGGTTCGAGAGTTCGTGTCCTGTGTCAAGGAAATCCGTCTTGCGCTGGAAAGCACGGACCCGCATCGGCATCAGCGAATCTCGGCACACCTCTACTCCATTTTGATGTTGATCAGCGCGGTCCGGCCTCCGTCGGATCAGCCGTCGGTAATCCGTCGCTTTCGGCGATTCATCGATGATCATATTGGTGAACCCATAGACCGCAACCGTCTCGCAAAGGCGTCCGGCATCAGTGTTTCTCTCATGCATGATGTCTTCCGAAAGCATCTGGGAATGACTCCGATGCAGTTTGTACTTGAGCAACGGCTGTTGCGTGCTCGTCACCTGCTTTCCTGCAGCAGGTTGTCGGTGAAGGAGATTGCCTACCAACTGGGGTTCGAGGCGCCGGCTCACTTCAGTCGTCGATTCAAGAAGAGCGTTGGTGTATCACCGAAAGATTTCAGAGAAGGATGCACGGACTCTCGCCCAGCGGATTAATCCCGCGGCGCGTTCGGGTTGGGAGTGGATACTCGGGGGCCCCCCCCCCGTGAAGATAACAAAGCGGTGAGGCAACCTGTCCCACCGCTTTGAGAGCTACAAACTGGCGTCATGCGACATAATGATGCGGCATCAGCGAAAGTCGGCCGTTGTTGTAATCAGACGTCGCTCCCTGAAGCTCTCACCCTCGACATCGGCGATAACCGCCCCCGAGAAACGGATATGGCTCTCGAGAGGAATCGTATGGGTCCCAGCCTCGAGGGAGGTGTGCTCCAGTGGTTCTCCGATAAGGGATCCGTTCAGGCTGAAAAGACGCACCCGTACGGTCTGATTTTTTTTCATGCTTAGCTCCAGAAGCTGTAGCTGCCTGTTGTATGCGATCCCGTTGGTCACCGGATTTCCGGGGTCTTTTCGCTCGACAACCGGGGTGCTGCCCTGGATTCTCGCTGAGACCGTGACTTGGCTTTGATCATACCTATCACCATTGAGTCTGCCTGCAATCTCGATCGATCCCTCTACGTCGGCAGGAACGGGCCATGCCGGATAGGTCTTCGTCACCGTCGAACCGGCAGGAACCGTAATGTAGACGATATTCCTTAAGCAGATCTGGTTTCCTGAAAGTCGGAAAAGAGTATCCGTATCCCGCGTGACCGCAAGGTCGTATTCGCAATTGCCGCTGAACGGACCATATCGCACTTCCGCCATTGTGTTGTTTGTTATTGTGTACCGAGAGTAGATTGAATCGCCGACTTCATAAGCGGCTCGATTGATTGCCATGGCAAATGTCACACCGTCGATTACAACAGAATCGCGATTCCCGTACATCGGCTGCAGCTGGAAATCGATATCCTGCACATTGGAATTCCACAGCTCGGATTCTTCTCGAGCGGTTTTGTACCCTTTGCATGAGGCGGTAACCGTGACCGATTCACCGTTGGTGGTAACTGGAATATCTGAAATGAGATACTCGCCGTTTTCGTCTGTGACGGCCGTATATGCGGGACACTGAACCGGTGCTATCAGCTTTGCCTTAAGGGAGTCAAGACCGCCCGGATAATACGGCCAACAGTTGGCCTTTCGGACGGTCAGGGTGCAGTTGGGAACAGGGACTACCGTGCAGGGCGAAGTTGGGGAGGTGCCCGGGCACGCAACCGTTGTAACGGATCCCGAAAAAGATGTTTTTGCTCCTTCAGGTAGCAGAACAAAGTTCACCACCGTGTCTTTGTTGAGTGAGATACTCGTTGTGCGTGGGTCATACCCGTCGGCAGACACTGAAATCTGGAGATAGCCTTGAGGCGCGGACAACGTGTATGATCCGTCTGCTTCCGTGACTGCGGAGTCGAGTATCGCGTTTGGAGCCGCCGCCTTGCCGTCTCGTGATTTGCCGAGAATATATACCGGCGCGTAGGTCACATATAGTTTTGCGCCCGCGACGGGAAGCGAAGCCCTCTTCTGGGGATATGGATCGTCCGTCACCTTTCCTTTTATTCGGAACTTGTTCTCGGTTACTCTGAATGTCTCTATTGTTTTCCCCTTGTAAATGACTTTGTATGTCCCGAGCCGGAGGTCCGGAAACGTGTAGGTCGGTCCGTATTCCGTTATCACCTGTTGGCAGAATGATCCCGGAGGCGGCCATTCTCCGTGATAGTCGATATCGATAGTATACTGTGGAGGGTAAATCAGGATCGGCGATTGGTTGATCTCGAATCTTGTTTCGTAGGTCGGGACACAACTGTTGGAATGTTTGCCCAGCACGTACTGGAAGGTAACGGTGTCGCCGATCTCCGGATTTGCCGGAGACAGTTCGGTGTGCGGATACTCGGCCGCGGTGCCGGCCATTACGACCATCAACGCAAGTGTCGCCGCAAAAGTTCCTCTGATCTGCATCATACCAGTCTCCTTATCTTTCAAATCAACCCCGCTGTCTATTCACTTCGAAATCCATCCGGCTGCCTGGGAAATGATGAGGGCAAAACGTCCGTATCATCCATAGATTCGAATATAGAATCCGACGACTCCGGGTGCCCGGTGCCACGGTAGATAGTGTTTTCTATAGAAT
>CAZEMW010000181.1:0-7092 GCA_964513105.1 uncultured Fibrobacterota bacterium | reverse complement strand
CTGTGACGGTGCCTGCGTGTCCGGGCTCTGGAGTGCGGTGGTGTCGGGGCTCGGTGGAATGCAGGCCGATGAAGACGGAATAGTCATTAGTCCGCAACTCCCGCCCGATTGGGACCGGCTGTCCTATCGTTTTCTATACCGGGGAATACCGCTGGAAGTTGATGTCGAACCGGAACAGGTCCACGTCGGCAACCTTGGTTCCACCTCCGTCGGCATCCAAATCGCGGGACAAACAGTAGAACTCTCTCCCAATGAGACGTATACCGCTTCAGTCCGTCCCACTTGGCATACCGTCGGTTTGAAAGCGACGGTGGTCACTCTCGAATCTCTCTTTCCGGAACTCGGATCGGAGGAATTGTCGTCTCCCAGGCTACTGGCGAAGTCGGCAAAAAACGGAGTGTCGACGAAAGTTCGACAAAAACTTGGGGAAATGAAAACGGCGGGGTTGTCGATTGGACTCCTTGTAAACCAGGCGTCTGCGCGGATCGTGTCGCAATTCGATCTCGAGGAGATATTCGAGACGGTAGTCACGATGTCGTCCGGATTGTCCAAAGCCGGGCAGGCTCATTGCGTGTCCGAAGCGGCGTATCGTCTCGGCGTTCTGCCGACCCATTGTGTTCTGATATCCGGATTTCCAGAGCTCTCCGCCGCCGCCCGGGAAGAAGGAATGATTCCGATTGGAATTACAACCAGGACACCGAGTGAGTTTCGCAAGACGTATGCTTCGTTCGAGGATGTTAACGTTGCGGAATTGATGGAACTCAGGTAATTTTCCTGCCGTACCCCGTCCGTGCAAGGCCAAGTCGAAGCAAGAACGCCCCTGGAGGCAAACCGCCTTTCCCCCTCCGTTCGTGCAGAGCCAAGGCGAAGCATGAACGCCCGGGGAAAAAACCGGACCCGACTCTACTTCAGAAATATCTCGATAACCGGAATCTCAACCGGCGGAGGGGTGGTCGGGATCTTGAGACTCAATACCTGTTCATCCTCTCTTGCGGTCCCGGCAACCTCCGAGGATATCGAGGTCCAGTTTTCCGTGATTTGAATTTCACTTCCGTCGTTGAGCAGTTGGGCGAATTTGACTCTTCCGTTGAGCCCCGGACAGTGAATCAACCGAAACGGCCAGTTCAGGATATGGAGGTACAATGCCTTCTTCTCGGGATTATAGGTGTATCGGCAGTCGGGGGGGGCAATGAATTCACCGGGAGCCGCGCCGCATCCGTAGATCGACCGTGCATGGTACTGCATCCATTCACCCATTCCCTGCAGCCGTTCCCGGGCACGATGGTCGAATACTCCCCGGGCGGTTGGACCGACATTCAGCAGGAGGTTCCCGTTTTTACTCACCCCGTCAATGAGCATGGTTAAGAGTTGTTTAACACTCTTCCACGAATCTTCGTCTCGGTAGTATCCCCACGACCCGCTGAAAGTCTGACATCCTTCCCACACCACGGGCTTGCCGTTGTCGTCGGTTATCATGCTTCTTGGCTGATACTGCTCCGGGGTATGGAAATCACCGACGCCGGGGAGATCCAGTCTGTTGTCTATTAGGACACTGGGTGCCAGATCGCGAACGAGCGCATATAATTTCTCGGACTCCCACTCATTGCGTCCTTTCCCGTCTTCACCGGGAAAAGAGAAATCAAACCACAAAATGTCGATTTGTCCGAATTGAGTAAGAAGCTCACGAACCTGAGAACGCATGTATTCGGCATATATTCGAATATCGCGATCTTTGTTTTTCTCTCGCTCAGATAGATTGTTCCGCATGGGATGACATCGATCGACCGTGTAGTGTTCGTGATGCCAGTCGAGCAGGGAGTAATAGAAACCAACCCGTAGTCCTTCGCTCCGGAACGCTTCGACGAGAGGCTTGAGCAGGTCGCGTTGAGCGGGAGTGTTTACGGCCGTGTAGTCGGTGTGTTCTGAATCCCAGAGGCAGAACCCTTCATGGTGTTTCGCGGTAATTACCATGTATTTCATGCCGGCCCTTGCGGCGGCGGCGGCCCATGCGTTCGGATCGTAGAGATCCGGGTTGAAATGATCGAAGTACTTGCGGTACTCCTGATCGGGGATTTCTTCGCGGTTCTTGATCCACTCATGACGTCCGGCGACCGAGTACAAACCCCAGTGAATGAACAACCCGAATCTATCCCGTACAAACCATTCCGTATTCGTGCTTTGAGGCGTGCCCATTATGTTCCTTTCCTGCACTGATACAATCCAATTCCGACCGGCAATTGCGTCGATACCCACGGATGCTGAACAGCCGCCGGGTATTCCACTTAATTAAGATATTCAGAATATAACGCTTGCAGGAAAAACAGAATGAACGAGCACGCTTGGCGCAAGTGACTCGGCACGTTCTCGTCTTTCGACGCACAGATCGCGAGATCGTTCGTGTTCTCGTTATGGAGATTTGTCGACCGGTTTCTGCAGTGATTCTCGGTGGTGAACGGCGGCTGAGCCGGGACAATGGGTTGGTCGGCAAAGACAATCACGATTTCCGGCATGACCGCCGCAAATGCCGACTCTCAACAGGGGACACTCTCCTGTCGTTGTGAATCGTCGGCCGGTGCAGTTGCATTCAGCGATGCGCCGGCAAGGTTGGAGCAACGCTTTTCGCAGGCTACTTCCCGTAATCGCGCCTGAACGCATTTTGCGGTTTTCCGGTTGCCTTCGAGAAATCCCGATTGACCGTCGTTTTGTAGCGTTCCCGGCCATTCTGGCTCATGTATACGGTCGCATCTACCTGGAAAAAGTTGGGTTTAGCACATCGTACCGTCACCTTGCCCCGATCGGTACGGTTCAGATTTATGCCGTCAATTAAGGTGTCTCCACGCCCCTCCCAGAGCGTCCACGTGGTATCCACAAAACTGTCCCATACCCAGGCGTCTTCAGGACGAATTACCGGTTTAAGAATCGCGTTATACATTCCAACATTGTCGGGGAACCGGAAAATTACAGCTACCGGTCCGAGACGGAGCGTGTCGCCCGGCATAAGCAGTGCCCGTCGTTGATACATAATAATATCCTGATATTCGCATTCTCCCGTATCCATCGGTGGAGTTTCGTGGTCTATCCAATTGCATCGTGTATGCCGTATGGTATCCCCGTTGTGGAAATACGACCATGCCACGGTATCGTCGAGCATGCGCCTGAAATACCGTCGAGACAGGTATCCGGGAGGAAGTGTGTCGAGGTGCGCTTTGCCCTTTGTAAATTCCACCAGCGCCGTGTCGTTGAGCATCCAGAAGTAGGGACGATAGCGGGGATTCATCTGAGGACCCATTTCGTTCGGTGTCCCGACGCATGTGCTGGTCGGAAGCGTCTCTTTCTGGTTCCATATATAAAGACTGTCTTCCCAGGTGGGATAGATCATGCAATGCCTGATAGCATCGCAGGGATAGTGATACGGGGCGAACGGATATGGTTGTGCCGCAGTGTAGGCATTTTCGAACCATTTCTTCTCTATCCCTACAAACACGGTGCACGGGTAATCGACGGTGAGTTCCATGTAAAACGCTCGTCCGGTGGTGTCATGACAATGCGCCGAATCGCTGTCTAGTTTCCGGGCGTCACGCATATTCCTTACCAGGTACCAGGTCGAGTCGTACCGTTCGGGTACTTCCGCGAAGTAGGCTGCGAAGCCGGCATTGACCGCCGGGACAATATCCGGCCACAATATATCCAACGAGCCGGGGTGTCCATGACGGTTTCTCGCGTCAAATGCTGGAGTGCTGTTTTTGTTAAGTATGGTCAAACCAAACCTGCTCTTGGAGATTAAGGAGTCGTGGCCGTAGCGGTGATGTTTGACGGTAACTATTTTCGGATCGCCGGGAAGATCGCGTGTCTTGCATCGAAACGGCCCGCCCGGGGTAACGACAACGCCATACATGTTTTCCGCGCCGAAGAATGCCGGAAACAGAAGTACATTGACGCTATCCTGCAGGTCGTGTGCCGTAGGAGTATAGGTAAAGTGTTGCCCCACGCGATACATCGGGTATTTCAAATCGGGGTGCGCCTGGCGGTACCATAGCTGGGCCGCATACTCCGTACCTTTGCGATCAACCATCATACTGTCGTGGTGCAGTGTCCACCCGTTTGCCAGCCACTGGGGAGGGCCGAATTGTCGGTTCAGGCTCCGCGCGACTGGCGCTGGGTCTTCCTCGGGAATCCAGATCAGCCATACCGTTGAGGGTTGATCCACGTTGAAACCCCATCGCAGAAGTGCCTGAGAGCAGAAATCCCAGGCGGTCGTGTCGGTATCTTTCTTGAACCAGGCATTACCAAAAAACGCCTGCCCCGAGGTACGTATGTAGGCGGCGTCACGAAGCTGCGGCAGTGAATTGGGTAATCTCGTGACATAAACATCTTTGTAAGCCGATATGTGGGAGCCGACATCAAATCCGCTGTCGAAAACGCAGAACGGCATTGACGGATCGCGCACGTCGGAGGTGTCGTTGATACACTTCGCCCACCAGCAGGAAGGGCTGCCACCACCGACACTACTCATTCCTCCGGACCAGCAGTATCTATATTGCGGGTCACAGTCTTCACAGTCGGCGGTCATGTGGAATCCATTGATATGGACTCTGGTACCATAGGGGCAATAATACGCGGTGTCCTCTCCGGGGCCGCACACGCATCGGCTGCAGAACTGATAGGCACTGTCCCAGTCGTTAATGTACTGCACCGCGAGATCCAAAAGCCCGTCGGCTTCCATGCGAATACGCGTTTTTTCGAACCGATGAACCGCCCGCTGCTCCCTGAATCCCGCACTCCTGGTCATTGCAATGCCGATTGCCACGGAAACCGTGACAAGAAGAACGGTGACAACCATAAGAACATAGCCGGATTCATTCCCGGGTACGCCGGTACCACCATTCTCCCGAGGTGAATCGAATTCAGTATCATTGGCATGTTTCACTAGTAAATTCTCCTGTTCTGCAGTGCGAATGTCCGCGAAACCGTACGTGTACCAGCCATGGTACCGTTACGCCCCGTCTCAACGGTAACCGAGACCCGTCCGTAGGATGCGTCGGACCAGGAAGTCGTCGTTGTGCTGTCGGAATCGAGTAGCTCGGGAGTGAAGTCGATCACATTCTGCGCGAGAAGCCCCGCGGTACCGCCCGTGGCGTACATCAGACTGTCGCCGGTCAGGTAGTACTCCATACTTGCCGTATCGCCGAAAATGTACGACGCTTCCCATTCGGATCCAATCGGGAGAGGGGGATTCGGAGCATCCAGAGTCAACGTCAGTGAACCGCCCAGAGCCGTATCCATTACTGCGCTATGCACGGTAAGGTGTACAACTGAGTCGCGTCCGTACATGGCAAGGTTTACTTCGGTTGTATTCCTGAAATTCATTGTATCGACAAGAAGCATATAGGGACGGGGAGGAGTTACCGTGCGATCGTAGCGAAAACCGTAGGGAAGGTACTCTCCGATGTCGTTGGTATTCATCAGGATCCGGACGGAATGGGAATCGATGTCGACTAATGGTCCCGCGGTATCGACGAACATCAGGAAGTGCGGAAGCAGCGCGCCGGCTTGCTCAAGATCTTCGGAGATTCTGTCCAGGGCAAAGGAAGCGTCGTCTTTCATCACCTCCCTGAGAGAACGTTGAATGGACTGTCGGTGCAGGCTGGAAAACATATTGGTTGCATACACAATCACAATGCCCATTATGACCATTGTAAGTGTCAATTCGAATATCGTGTGTCCGCGGTTGTTTCGCAGGTTGGGCCGCATTGGGTTACTCCGTAATGTACGTCGTCACCGTCGCCGATTTCGCGGCGCCGGTCTTTTGCGTCCAGGTTGCCGTCATATCGAGCCGGCGCGCGTCGGTGACGGGCGCGCCGCCCAGGAATGCGTCGCCGATGCTGTATTGGATTTGGATATCAAAGTCACCGGTACGCGATCCGGCGGTGCCCGACGTCGGCAATCCGTTCTGAGAGGCATCGATGCGAATACTGTCGGCCAGCTCCTCCATCAGACGAAGTACCGCATCCTGCTGATTGGCACTTCGATCGTGGGCGACAACCCCCCGCGAAATAGTTAACACCACGCCGGCCATAATGGTTACGATTATCATCGAAATCAGCAACCCCATCAGGGTCACCCCGCGATTTCCCAATGGTTTCATTCTACGGTCACTTTCCCCGTCAAAGGCTCAACCCGAATATGTCGTTTCTCACCACTACCTTCATTTTCCAGAACCACCAGGTTTCCGTCCACGGCGGCCGAGTCGGCACTGCCCGTTCCGAAAAAGACAATCGCCCGTTTATGCGGTCCGAACAGAACGTTATGGTTTTTATCGGTCTTGTTGTCATAGACCACACCCGAGGGGAGAATAGCCGGCGCACCATGCGGGGTGTCCCCTGCATCGTATTTACCCCCACCGCTCGGACCTGTGCTGATATCCAGAAAAACCTGCGCCTGATTGGAACCCTTGTCGAAATGCACGCCACACCGGACCGCTTCCGATCGGGCATATGTTCGGGCGGTCACCAGAAGTCCCCGGACCTCTTCTGCGGCATTGTTCAGGCGTATTCTGCCGACCATGGTCTGAACCGTAAATGAAGCGCCCGAGGCGAGAATCGCGAGGATGACCACGACTATCATCAACTCCGATATCGTAAAACCGAGGCGGTGGTTCTCTGCGGGCATAACGCCTTTACCTTTGTTACGGCATTCTGTGAGTGAGGGATCGACACGCCCGGGTTCGTCCCCCGGATTCCAACTCTCAGTTTTCGATAAGAGTAGTTTTTACCTCTTGGTGGGTATACATGGACGTTTCTCCACAACGAACGGAGAACCCCCTTGTATTTATTGTACACGTAATTTGCGGCAAAATCAATGTGGAGGGCTGCGGCAGAGCCGAAAGAAGAACGGCACCGAATCGATAAAGATTCGGTGCCTCTATGTATCTTATTGCGCGATAAAGCTTTATCGATTTCAGTTCAGACCGGGCAGCTTTCTTCTGACCCGGTTCCCTTCGCGAATGAGCACCACCCCCGAAGCTCTCTTTCCATGAACCGGTGCGATACGTTCGGGAGCCAGCAATCTGCCGCGAATGTCATACATGCGTGT